>MGOA01000151.1 GCA_001796965.1 Chloroflexi bacterium RBG_16_64_43 | reverse complement strand
GCTTCCTGCACCGAGGCTACCAGCGAGTGGGCGCGCAGTGCCTCGCGGATCGCGGTGCGCAGACGGCCGGTCCCTTTGCCGTGAATGATACGAACAAATGGCAGGCGCGACAAGAAGGCGGAATCCAAGTAGCGCTCGAGGTCGACGAGCGCCTCCTCAACGGTCAGGCCGCGCAGGTTCAGTTCCATCCCCGGTGGGCGGCGATCAGGCGCCGGGGGCGTGGGTGTAGGTGTGGAAGAGCGGGCGGGAGGCGTTGCGGCCGGCGCCTCGCGCAGGGCCACATCCCCGAATTCGGCCCGAACGCGAAGCGCGCCCACCATCAATTCCAGGTTCTCGCCGCTCACCGCGACGACCTTGCCCTGGATCCCGACCGAACGCAGGTGGACCGTGTCGCCGACCCGCGGGCGCCGCGCGGGTGCGGTTTCGAATGGCGCGGGAGCGGGCTTGGCCTCGAGCCTGTCGTCGAGTGCTTTGGCCTCGCTTTCGATGCTGCGCAGCGTGTCGGGGCCGCCCTGGGCCACGGCCTCATGCGCGCGCCTGCGCAGCCCGCGCAGTTCTTCGCGCAGGGCCTGCACTTCGCGCTGGGCCTCGTCGCGCGCAGCATCGATCAACGCCTGGCGTTCATCCTCAATGCGCGCCAGCCGGCGCGAGAGTTTGGTCTCGGTTTCGCTGGCTTCGCGGCGTGCCGCCGCCGCCTGCGAGCGTTCGGTTCGAACGGCCTCGCGATCGCGTTGGATTTGCTCAAGCAGCCGGCTGGCCGCCATGTCCTCAGGAGAGATCATCGACCGCGCCCGGTCGAGTATTTCATCGGCCAACCCGAGACGCGCGGCGATTGCCAAGGCGTTCGATTGCCCCGGGACGCCGAGGGCGATGCGGTAGGTGGGCAGCAGTGTGCGCGGGTCGAACTCCACGCTGGCATTCACCACTCCCGGCGTGGCATGGGCAAAAGCCTTGAGCTCCGGGTAGTGAGTTGCAACCAGGGTCGGGATACCGCTCGAGACCAGGCGAATGAGAATGGCGCGCGCCAGGGCCGAGCCCTCGGTGGGATCGGTGCCCGCGCCGAGTTCATCGAGAATCACGAGCGAGCGGGGCGTGGCCCGCTCGAGGATGCGGATGACCTGAGTGATGTGGGAGGAGAAAGTGGACAGCGATTGCTGAATCGACTGCTCGTCGCCGATGTCGGCGAAGACGCTGTCGAACACCGCCAGGCTCGAGCCAGAGGCCGCGGGAACGTGCAGTCCGCATTGGCACATCAGCGCCAGCAAGCCGGCGGTTTTCAAAGCCACAGTCTTGCCGCCGGTGTTCGGGCCGGTGATGACGATGGCCCCGACTCCCGGCTGCAATTCGAGGTCGATCGGCACGACCGAGGCCGGGTCGAGCAGCGGATGGCGCGCAGCGATCAGGCCGAGCGTTCCTGGGGCGAGCCCGGCCGCGCTACCTGCCTGCGCGTCTGCCGGCCTCGCATGCGGCGGGGTCTGCGCCGGTGGCGCGGCCGCCAACACCGGCTCGTTCGCGCCGATCGCGTCGGCGTAGCGTGCGCGGGCGAGGATCAGGTCGAGTTCGGCCAGGGCGGTGACCGTGGCCTGTAGCGCCTCCGCAGCGCGGCCGACCTGCGATGAGAGCTCCGCCAGGATGCGGCGGATCTCTTCCTTTTCGAGAAGTTGTTGTTCCTTCCAGCGATTGTTGAGTTCGACCGTGACCAGGGGCTCGACAAAGAGCGTGGCGCCGCTCGCGGATTGATCGTGGACGATTCCCCGCACCCGGCCTTTGAACTCGGCGCGCAGCGGAACGACGTAGCGCCCCTCGCGCTGGGTGATGATCTGCTCCTGCAGGTGGCTCGCATGTTCGGAGAGCACGCGCTGCAACCGCCCCAGCAGGCGATCGTGCGCTCGGCGCAGTTCCACCCGGATGGCAGCCAATCGTTCCGACGCGCCGTCGCGCACTTCGCCATCGTCATCCAGGGTTCGGTCAATGGCGTCGATCAACTCCGGCATTTCGTGCAGCCCGGCGGCCTCGAGGGTAAGTGCGGGATACTCCTCGCCCGCGCGGCGAATGAGGCGCCCCAGCGTGCGGCCAGCGACCACGGTCTGGCGAATCGCCAGCAGGTCCTCGGGTTGCAGGGTCGAGCCTCGCGCGGCGGCCGTCACGGCCGCGCGCACGTCGCGCGCCCCGCCCACCGAGACTTCCCCGCGGGTAGCCAGCAGGCGGCGGGCTTCCGTCGTTTGGCGCTGCCAATGAGCGACGGTCTCGATCTCGGAAGAGGGAAGCGACTCGAGCGCCCGCGCACGCCCCGCCGAGAAGGACGTGAAGTCGGCCAGACGCGCGAGCACCAGAGGCAGTTCGAGAGTCCGGATCGATTTCGAATCCATCGGGGTTTGGAGAGAGATTCAGAAGAGCAGGGCGGTCAGGCCGCCCATCAAGAGGCCCAACACGGCGCCACCGACGACGTCCGACAGGTAATGCACACCCATGGCCACGCGCGCCAGCGCCACCAGCGGTGCCCACAGGGCAAGCGCCGCGGCCAGCCACAGCGGGCCAACGTGCAAGGCAACGATCCCGAGCATCATCATCCGCGCTGCATGGCCCGAGGGAAACGAGTGGGGATCGGTGGCGCGGTATAGCTTACCCCACTCGCCGGCCGGCCGCCGGCGGCGGACGGCCACCTTGAGCGCCATGACGACCACGGCCGTGGCCACGATGGCCAGCAGCATCACAGAGACGCGCCACTTCCACAGGTTGGATCCGGTCCACCACACAACGGCCAGCGCCGCCCCCCAAAACCAACTGTCGCCCGAATGGGCCAGGAGAATGGCTAATGTCCGCGCCAGACCCGGTCTTTCTGCAATGCGCAGACGCGTCGTCCAGCGCCGATCGAGATCCAGCAACGCGTTGAACCGGACTGGAGTCTTGGCTTCGGTCGGGCGGGGTGAGATGGGCGGGTTATCGGTCATGAGCGAATGGCCGCGAAGGCTACTCTGGGTCTGGTCAGGCGCCGTCGCTCTCGGCGCATCGGCCTAGTCAACGTGCGGCGCGCCTTTCGAGATCCGCGCGAACCAGTTCGTATTGAAACGGCTTGTCGACATCCATCGCCACTTCGGCAAAGGGTGAGAGCATCACACGTCCCTTGAGATGCAGCCGCCTGCTGACCATGCGCTCGGCCTTGGCCACCGACACTCGCCCCAGCAGGAGCAAGAACAGCAGGTCGTACCCCAGTAGGGCAGCCTGTTTGAGGGCGCTCTTGCGCGAGGCGATCAGCCGCTGCCACAGATCAGCGTTTTCCGTGGCCGCCGCCAGGCGCACCATGTTCAAATCGCCGCCGCACACGTCCGCGTCGCTGAGGTGGACGTAGCTGCGCTTCGAACCTGGGTAGCGCTCCTCCATGACGCGCCGTTCAACAACCGAATAGTACAGGTCGTGATCCGACTGCAGCGCGGTGGTCACGGTCCAATCCACCATGGCGGAGGTAATGGCGGGGATATCGGCGCTGGCCAGCAGGATGTGGGCCGACTGTTGCCGCTGTTGCTTAACGGCGCGCATCCCGTTGAGGATGTTCTCGAGCATGCTCTGCCCGTCGGGCAGGAAGTGCACCGAGCGCGAGGTCTTGAGACGAGTATCGGGCGGGAGCCCGACAACAAACAGGCTTCCGACGTGCGGCGATCCGTCCAGCGCATCAACCACCCACTGGACCATCGGCTTGCCGGCGATGGGCAGGAGCGCCTTCGGCTTGCCGCCGGTCACCGAGTAGATCAGGTCAGTTGGGGTGGGGGTCCCACCGGCAAGAACGACCGCATCGATAACGGTATCCATGAGTCCTCCGCGTTGGGTCGGCCGCAGCTCCCGGGCTGGAGTCGCCGGGGCTGGCATGGATTCGTCGGTGGGTGTTGGGATCGCCCCTGGCCAGCCAGTGCGGCGAATGATAATCCAGGCGGTCAGCCGCGACAAGACGAACAAAGTGCGCGAGACCTGATGGCCGGGATACCAGAAAGACCGCCGGAACAAGCTCGGGAATCGGCCTGCCGACGAAGTCCGTATCTCGCTCCGGCTGCGCGCCAATCGAACCGGCGGCACCTCGAGTGTGTGCCGGGGGGGGCCAGGCGGCCGGCCGCTAGGCCAGGGCTTGGACCTGAGGTTCGAGCTTGAGTTCGGCGATCATCGCGGCCAGCTCCGCGCGCGTAAGCGGGCGCCCCTTGCCGGCCACCGCCACCAACGCCGCCTCCATCATGTTCGTTCCAAACGAACGCCCCTCGAGCACCGGCGTTGTCGTCATGAGATAACTCACACCCGCTGCGCGGAAGGCCTTGACGTCGTCGGTGGTTGTGGTGTTAGTGCAAATGACCTTGCCGTCCAGGCGGTCCGGCATGTGGCGCTTGATATAGTGGCAATCACCGGCAATGACCGAGGCCCAGGCATACCACTGTCCGTACTTCGGGATGCGCTTCTCCTGCTTCTCCCCAATCGGATAGACCCATTCAAAGGGCAAGCGGCCGGCGACCGGCATGAGCACGGCCGCCAATCGCTTGAGTGCCGCCAGCGAGCGCAAAGGGATCGGAATGCTCAAGGCGAACATCAGGTCGCCGAAGACGCATTCGTAGCCGGCTTCGACAAACGAGACGCTCATGCCCCACCGATCGGCGCCCCCGGTCATCAGGCAGCGCTTGGGGTTGATCTTGTCGCCGATCTTCGCTTCCAGCACTTGAGCGGAGCGGCGCTCGAGGGTGGTTTTGAGGCCGGCGCCGTCAACCACCGGGGTCTTCTTCACGTCACGCACGAGCGGCTGAACCGAGTAAAGCGGATACCACTTCGTATCGACCATGAGCCCCAGATCCGCCCCGCCCACACCGAACGCGTCCACTTTGCCGTCCAGGTCGCGGTAGAGTTGGGCGGCCTTGGCCATGTCGCCGTCGGTGCCGACCCGCTCGATGGATACTTTTTGCCCCAGGAGTGTTATCTCAACGGCTTTGTCGCGCTTCGAAGAGCCAATGCTGATGCTGACGGCGCGTTTCATAGTGCCTCCTGAGCGAGTCGAAGGATCGTATCTCGAGTACTAAGCCGGTCGCCGCATGGGTGGGTCTCGTTCCGAGGTTGACCAACCGCCTTGGCTCCCCTGGCTCGGCCAAGCCGGCACGTACTTGGGCGGCGAGTGATTCTACTCGCCTCGGACGAATCACGTCGGGGCTGCCAGCCAGGGAAGGTACGCTTCTTCCGCCTGCGGTCCCTGGAGCTGCGTCCTCAGCCGGCGGGGCGTGGGGCTTCCGCACGACCGGTTGGGGGCTCCTCGAGCGGACCCGGCTCATGGCCCTCAAAACGGCGCAATTCCGGCGTCAACCAGGCTACGCTGCCGGTTGCCACGAGACAGCCCAAGCCTCCCACAACGACGGAAATCACCGGCCCGACCCAGCGTGCGAGCAGCCCCGCTTCGACCTCGCCCAGTTGCGGCCCGCCCGCGAAGAAGAGCATGTTCCAGCTCACCATCCGCCCGCGCATGGTATCGGGTGTGAGCAGTTGGCGCACCGTTGAACGAATCACCATGCTCACCATGTCGGCCATGCCCGTAAGAGCGAGGGCGGTGAAGGTGATCCAGAACGACTTCGAGATCCCGAAGACGATGGTCGCCAAGCCATAGCCCGCGACGGCCCACAACAGCACGCGCCCCTGTCGCTTGATCTGCCCGCGCACCGCAAGTACGACGCCGCTAACCATCGCTCCCAGTGACGGCGCGGCATACAACAACCCATACCCTTGCGCGCCGACACGCAAGATGTCTTGTGCGAAGATTGGCAAGAGCGCCGTGGCCGAAGCGAAGAAGGTGGCGAAAAAATCCAGCAGCATCCCTGCGCGGATGATCGGCGCCTGAAAAACGAAGCGCAATCCTTCCATCGCGGCCTGCAGGCTGATTGCACTGCGTCCCGTCTCCGGTGCCGTCACCGGATGCATCAGGAGCAGGGCCACAACAACGGCCAAGAACGACAGGGCGTTGAGCAGGTAGGCCCAACCCACCCCAAAAGAGGCAATCACCACGCCGGCCAATGACGGCCCAAGCACGGAGGCGAATTGGAACATGGTCGCGTTCAAGCTGAAGGCGTTCGCCAGATGCTCGCGCGGGACGAGGCTGGGGATGAGCGATTGGCGCGCGGGCGTATCAAAGGTGGAGAAGGCTGCCCCGGCCATGGCCAGCACATAGATCGGCCACGCCAATGACACCCCGCGAAAGCTGATGACCGCGAGCAGCAATGCGGAGAGGCCCATGCCGCCTTGGGTGATCAGCATCAGCCGTCGCCGGTCCATCGCGTCGGCCACTAGCCCGCTGAGCAGGGCGAAGGCCAAGATGGGCACCAGTCGCGTCAGCCCGATCATCCCCAAAGCGAGCGGGCTCTTGGTGATCAGGTAGATGTGCCACAGGATGGCCGCCGACTGCATCATGCTGCCGGCCATCGAGATCAATTGCCCGATCCACAAAAGCCGGAAATCGCGATAGCGCAGAGCCGCCAGCGCGCCCGGCCTCATGTCCCCCAGTCTCGCAGGTAGAGGAAATCGTAGCCCACGGTGCGATTGCTGAGCTTGGCGATCGGAGGCAGGACGCGCTTGAACTGATTGCGGCGCACGCGTTCGGTCACGCTGTGCACGAACTTCTTGGCGAAGCCGGCCGCAACGCATTCTTCGGGGCTGTAGCGCTCGTCGACCAAGAGATACAGCAGCCGGTCGACCTCGGCATACGTGTAGCCCAATTCGCCTTCGTCCGTTTGCCCCTTCCACAAGTCGGCGCTGGGGGGCTTCTTCTGAATGGCCTCGGGCACGCCCAAGGCACGCGCCAATTCGCGTAGTTGTGTCTTGTACAGATCGCCCAACGGGTTGATGGCGCATGCCGAATCGCCGTACAGGGTTGTGTAACCCAGGAGGATCTCCGTCTTGTTCCCGGTGCCCACCACCAGCCCGCCGAAGGCGGCCGACTGATCGTAGAGCACAATCATTCGCTCGCGGGCCATCGCGTTTCCCCGGCGCCGGGCATCCGCTTCGGGGAAGCGTTCGAAAAGTGGTTCGACCATGGCCGTGATCTCGACCGTGTCGTGGCGCACGCCGGTCTGCTCGATGACGCGCTGCGCGTCCGCCAGCGAGTCCGGGGAAGAGTTCTTGTGCGGCATCCTCAGCGCCAAGACGTTTTGCGGGCCCATGGCCTCCGCGCTGAGCAAGCATGAGACGGTCGAGTCGAGCCCGCCCGAGAGGCCGACCACGGCTCGCGTGAGCCCGGCGCGAGTGATCTCCTGCCGGATGAATGCCACCAGGATCTTGCGGACAAGCTCGGCATCAATTCGCAGCAGGTCGGTCATGGCCAACTCCATTCGCCGCCGGGCACGCGGCGCGCTCAACGCACATTGTTCGTGCGATCGGGTTGGGCGAGAATGCGCCCCAGCTCGCGCTGGACGAGCGCCGTGCGCTCATCGCGTAGCAGAGGCAAACGGGCACGAGTCCGGTGCAGCTGGTTGAGATCCAAGGTGACCAGCTTCAGGGTCTCCTCGTGGTACGGCGCGCGCGCCAGGCAGCGCCCGTTCGGGTCAAAAACCGTCGAGCCGCCCCAGAAATTGAGGCCGTCTTCGAAGCCTACCTTGTTGGTGTGCGCTACGAAGGAGGTGAACAGGCTGGCGTACGATTGATTGACTTGCTCCACCCACCATGCGCTCTCGAGCGTGGCGCCGCCCCCCAAGCCGCGCCCCGGCGAGGCCGACATGAACAGGAGCAGGTCCGCTCCATCCAGCCAGAGCAGGTAGGGCGGGGAGGCGTGCCAGAAATCCTCACAGATCAGAAGGCCAGCGCGCCCAAAGCGTGTGTCGAATGCGCGCACCTGGTCGCCCCAGGCGAAAAACCGGCCCTCGTCGAACAGGCCGTAGGTCGGCAGGTAGACTTTACGGTGAACGTGGCGGACCTGGCGTTTCGAAAGGTACGCGGCGGAGATGTAGAAGCGGTTGCGCTGGTCCTCCTCGACAAAGCCGACGACCACGTCGATATCCTTGCTGGCGGCCAGCAGCTCGCCGAACACCGGGTCGCTTTCTGTCGGCCGGCAGGCGACCGCCGGTACCAGATCCTGAAGCACATACCCAGTCAGCGAAAGCTCGGGGAAAAGCACGAGATCTGCGCCGGCTTTGCGGGCCTGGCGGATGAAACGCAGGTGTTTTTCGAGATT
>MGOA01000150.1:5336-6395 GCA_001796965.1 Chloroflexi bacterium RBG_16_64_43 | reverse complement strand
AACGATTCAGCGGACGAACTGGCAACGATAGCCGCGCGCATTGCGACCGAGCTTGGCCGCCAGGTTCCCTGGCATCTCAGCGCCTACCGTCCGGCCTACCGCTTTCACGCGCCGGCCACGCCACGCGAGGCGCTCGACATGGCATGGAAAATCGCCGAGAGCGCGGGGCTGGTGCATGTCTACTTCGGCAACCGCCCCGGATCGGAACGCGAGAACACCTGGTGCCCGGAGTGCGGCGAGCTGCTGATCCAGCGCCTGGGCTTCGAGGTGTTGAACAACCGCCTGCGCGTGGGTCATTGCCCGCGCTGCGGATCGGCGATCGCCGGAGTGTGGGGGCCAACGCGGGTTCGCGCTGAGAGGCTGGCATGACTCCCGTGGCCGCTGGCCGGCAGACCGTCCTCATGTGCTCGCCCGCCTATTGGGCGCACGAACACGGCGGCGGGCATCCGCTGCGCGCCGAGCGACTGCGGCGGACCTTCGAGTTGCTGCAGGCCTACAAGGCGTTTCACTCGAAGACGACGCGTCTCGTCGCCCCGCGCCCAGCCACCGAAGATGAGCTGGCCCTCTTTCACACCCAGCCGTATATCGACGCCGTGCGCCGTCTGAGCGAGGGCGACCCGTACGTGGCGGGCCACCGCTTCGGTTTCGGGGCGGGGGATAACCCGGTCTTCGAGGGGATGTATCTCAGCGAGCGCCTGAAGGCAGGCGGCTCGCTGCAGGGCGCGCAGATGCTCATGCGTGGAGAGGCCGAAACGGTCTTCAATATCGGCGGCGGGCTGCATCATGCCCGGCCGGCGGAAACCTCCGGGTTCTGCGTCTTCAATGATGCGGTCATCTCGATCACCTGGCTGGTGGCCCAGGGCGCGCGTGTGGCCTACGTGGACATCGACGTCCATCATGGCGACGGCGTGCAGTGGGCCTTCTACGATAGTGATCGCGTCCTGACTATCTCGCTCCACCAGGATGGGCGAACCCTCTTCCCGGGCACGGGGAGCCAGCACGAAGAGGGGCGTGAGCGCGGCACGGGCTACGCCGTCAACCTGCCGCTGCCTCCCGGCA
>MGOA01000150.1:0-5328 GCA_001796965.1 Chloroflexi bacterium RBG_16_64_43 | reverse complement strand
GCAGCTTACCTGCACGCCTTTGAGCAGGTGGTGCCCCCGCTCGTCGCGCGCTTTTCCCCGGATGTTTTGGTGACCCAATTGGGCGTGGATACCCACTATCGTGACCCGCTGGCCGAGTTGAAATTGACCACCCTCGGCCAGGTGAAAGTCGTGGAGCGGATGAGCACGCTGTGCAAGCGATGGCTGGCGCTGGGCGGCGGCGGTTACGACCTGGAGGTCGTCCCGCGCGCCTGGACGTTGTTCTTCGGAGTGATGTCGGGGCAGGAGTTCCCGGACCCGCTGCCGGGCAGTTACAAACGCAAGTACGGCGGCGAGATGTTGCGCGATCGCTTGTTACCGCCGGCCCCCGAACATGTGATGGGCCCCGTGAGACACCAGGTGGAGCAGGTGGTTGAGGAGATCCGCCACCGTCACGAGTTGTAGCCAGACCAGGGCAAGCAGCGTTGGCACGCGCCGACCGCCACCTTGGGCTTCGGGTGTGTCGCCACCCCCACCAGATCCCCGTACTGCGAAGTCATCGAATAGGATCGCGTGTGGCTGTGCGCCCTGCGCCTGGCGCACACGCTGCAGCCCAGGGCGGATTCCGGGTCAGCGATTGTGCGCTGCGTCACCCTATTCCCTCAATTGGGGGACGACAGGCTGATGCGTGCGAGGTAGAATGCGAAGTCGCTGTTGCCGGTCGAAGGGCGGTACGATCGCTAATCCCGAGAGTCTCGCAATGAGACGATCACCGGCGCTGGCCGTTGCCCGGGCCGACGCTCCTGCGTGAGGTTTCCCCGTGAACCCGATTGAGGTCGAGCACCTGCGCCGCGAATTCAAGACCCATATCGGCGTCATCCGCCGCAAGGCCAAGACGGTCGTCGCGGTGGACGACATCTCGTTTGCCGTCTCCCCGGGCGAATTGTTCGGCTTGCTGGGGCCGAACGGCGCCGGCAAGACGACGACGGTCAAGATGCTGACGACGCTGCTCATCCCCAGCGGCGGCACGGCGCGCGTGCTGGGGCACGATGTGGATCGGGACCCCGAACCCATCCGCAAGCGCATCGGCTTCATCTTCGGCGGCGAACGCGGGTTGTATTGGCGCCTGTCGGGCATCGACAACCTGCGCTATTTTGCCTCGCTTTACCACGTCGAACCGGCCGTGGCGCGCAAGCGCATCGCCTACCTGCTCGAGCTGGTAGGGCTGGGCGACCGCGGCAAGGAGAAGGTGGAGGGCTACTCGCGCGGCATGATGCAGCGGCTGCACATTGCGCGCACCTTGCTGCACGACCCGGAGGTGCTGTTCCTGGATGAACCGACGATCGGGCTCGACCCGGTGGGGGCGCGCGAGCTGCGCCACGTGGTGCGCGACCTGCAGGCCGAACGCAAGACGATACTTCTCACCACGCACTACATGTTCGAGGCGGATGCGCTGTGCCAGCGCGTGGCGGTCATCAACAAGGGGCGCATCATCGCGATGGACACGCCCCAGGCGCTCAAGGGGCACGTGAGCGATCTCTCGGTGGTGGAGGTGGAGGTGTTCGGGCTGCCGCCGGACGTGCTCGAAAGGGTGCGGGGGATGCCCTTTGTGGATACGGTCTCGCTGGAGAACTTGGACTCTCGCCAGTGGATGCGGGTGCAGACGCGCCGCGGAGCGGAAGCCGTGCCGGATCTGATGGCCGCGATGAGCGGGTTGCGGGTGGGGCGGGTGGTCGTGCGCGAACCCACCCTGGAAGATGCCTATGTGCGGCTGGTGGGAGGCGAGGCATGAACGCGGCCGACTGGCGGCACAACGCGCGGGTTGCGCTGGCGGCATTCGATGTGACCTTGCGCATGAACGCACCCGACGCCTTTGTGCTCTTCACGATCCTCGTCCAGCCGCTGGCCATCGCGGTGTTGGCGATGTTCATGCTCGTGGCGCGCGGGGCGGCCAACGCTCTGTTTGTCGTGGTCGGCTCGGGCATGACCGGGCTGTGGTCGGCGCTGCTCTTCATGGGCGGCAACAGCATCAACTGGGAGCGCTGGACCGGGACTCTCGAACTCATGGTGGGGCAGCCAACACCGATCTCGGTGATCATCTTCGGCAAGAACTTGGCCATCGTGGTGCTGTCGATGCTCTCGATGGTGGGGAGCTACATCTTTGCGGCGCTGGTCTTCCATCAGTCGCTCGCTATCCAGCAGCCCCTGCTGTTTGTCATGTCGCTCGGCTTCACGGTCATTGCCTACGTCACCTTCGGGCTGGTGATTGCACCGGTCTTTCTGCTTAGCCGCACGGTGCAGCAATTCCAGAATGCCATGGAATTCCCGATCTACATGTTGTGCGGGTTCCTTTTCCCGATTGCCCTGCTGCCGGGGTGGACGACCCCCTTTTCGTACATCCTGGCGCCGTATTGGGCAGCGCGTGCGCTGCACGGGACGACGACCGGCGCCGCGACGCTGTCGGAGGTCGTTCTGTGCTGGGGCATGATGATGGCTCTGGCCGCGGCTTATTTGTTCTTGTCGCATTGGTTGACGCGCATCGTGCTGCACAAGGCGCGGGCCGACGCGAGCTTGAGGTTGGAGTAGGAGGCGCGCATGCGGGCGCTGGCGATAAACGTGCGTTTGTTCATGGAAGGAGCGCTGCTCTCGTATGTGGCGCTGTTCAGTTGGCTGCAGCCGGTGGCTTACCTCGCCTCCAAGGTGTTCATGCCCCTGGTGCAAATCCTGTTCTGGACCATGCTGGGCACCTTCGCCACCGGGCGCGCCAACGCCTCGTTCTTCATTATCGGTAACGCCGTCCAACTGGCGGCGGTCAACGGTATCTACGGCGTGACGATGAGCGTGGGCGGCGACCGCTGGGCGGGCACGCTGCCGTATCTATTCGGCACGCCGGCCAACCGCCTGGCGATGTTCTCGGGGCGCGCTTTTATGCACGTAATCGACGGGATGCTGACCGTGGTGATGGGCCTGGCGTGGGGCGTGCTGCTCTTGGGGCTCGACTTCTCGCAGGCGAACCTGGTGGGTCTCGCCCTGGCGATTCTCATCACCACTTTTTCGACCTCCGGGCTGGGCTTGCTGCTCGGCTGTGTCGGGCTGGTAAGCATCGAAACGATGTTCATCAATAACACGGCGTACGTCGGGCTGTTGATCTTCTCCGGCGCCAATATTCCATTGGCCGCGCTGCCGGGATGGATGCAATCTATCTCGTGGGCACTGCCGCTGACGCGCGGCATTGCCGCCTCGCGCGCGCTGATTGACGGGGCAAGCCTGGGGTCGGTGCTGCCGCTGCTCGGCGGGGAGGTGTTGCTGGGGGCGGTCTACGTCCTCTTGGGCTACTCGCTTTTTCGCTGGGTGGAACGCCAGGCGAAGCGCAGTGGCAAACTGGAAGGCTTCTAGAGTTTTCTGACAAGACCGTCCACTTCTCCCCCTGCCCCCCTTCAAGGGCAGGCTCTCCGCCGAGAGGTTGTCTTCGGCAGGCTGAGGCGTGGCGGAGAGGGTTGACTCTCATGCAACCGGGCAGTTGCTTACCGAGGGCTAAGGGGGTAGGTGCCGTCTTTACATCAGCCGCAAGCTCCTGAGGCCGCAGGCCAAGGGTAGTTCAGGATAGAATCGGCGCATGGCGAACATCGTGCGCAGCCTCTTGGCGCGGGTCTACCTCGATCAGTTTGCACGCGATCTGGTGGCCATCTCGCGCGACGCACGGCGCACGATTGCCTGGCGCGCCCGACGCGACCTGGCCGGCGCCGACCGGCGCTTGCAGCGCGAGTACTTCGCCGCGGGAGGGCCGCGCAAGCTGAACCTGGGCTGCGGCCGCCATCCGCTTCCCGGTTGGCTCAATTCCGACTACCATCCAGAATCCAATCGCGAGCTCTATCTTGATGTGCGCAAACCGTTCCCCTTCGAACCGGCGACGTTCTCTCACGTCTACAGCGAGCACATGATCGAGCACCTAACGCCCAGCCAGGCCCACTTCATGTTGAGCGAGTGCTGTCGGGTCCTGCAGCCGGGAGGCCGTTTGCGTGTGGCAACCCCCAACCTTGTCTTTCTGATCAACCTCTACGGAGCGGACAAGTCCCCGCTGCAGCAGCGTTACCTGGCTTGGGCGGCGCAGGCCTCCAGCCTGCCGGCCGAGCGGGCCGAGGACAGCTACGTCATCAATCACTTCGTGCGCGCCTGGGGCCACCGCTTCATCTACGACGAGAAGTCGCTGCGTCGCGCGTTGGAGGAGGCGGGCTTCACCGAGATCACGGCCTGCCGTCCGGGCGAGAGCTCGAGCGACGAGTTGCGCGGCCTGGAGAATCTGCGTGAGATGCCGGCCGAGTTCTACGACCTTGAGACGCTGATCCTTGAAGGCGGCAAGCCCCAGGGGCGCGTAGCGTAGGTTAGCCCCGTTGGGATTGTTCTTGCCGCAATAGTTGAACCAACAGCCCTCGTGCCGGAGTCCTTCCGGGTTAGCCTCCATGAAACCTATCCACGCCACGGTATTCTGCCGCTCGCTCTCGCCGCACCTGACCCAGGCGCTGACCGGGCTGGCGCTACTCCACCGCGCCGGGGTTGTGCGGCTGCGCCAGGTCTTCCTGGGAAGCGGCAGGCGCGATGCTCGTGCTTCCGCCTACGGACCGCAGGCGCATGAGGCGCATCTGCTTGTGCTTCTCGACGGCGGCACTCAGGTGTACTTCGACACGCAAGATGCGCAGGACATCAACCTCACCGCCGCCGAGCGCGTCGACCTGTACTTCAAGCGCAGCTACGCGTGGGAGGCGATCCCGCCGGCGCTGCGTGACAAAGTCCATCCATACGGATTGAACTACGCAGTGCATGCCGACGGGCGTGATGTGTTTGAAATGGGCCGGCGGCTCTTCTTCGAAAGGGACGCTGCCAAACGGATAAAGATGCTTGCCCGCTTGACTCTGAGCGGGTTCGCGATGTCGGCCGTAGCGCCCGGCTTCCGCGCGACGGTGGGGGAAATGAGTGCGCCGCCCGACCGGGCCCAGCCGCCGCGGGTTCTGTTCATGGCGCGTGCCTGGGACCCCACCGACGACCCCGCCCGGCCGGCGGAAAAGGCCGAGCAGCGCCGGCAGATCAACGAGGAGCGCGCCGAGTGCGTGCGCCTGATGCGGAAAGAATTCGGCCCGGCATTTACCGGCGGCTTCCGCCACACCCCCTACGCCCTGACCCACCACAAGGATGTGCTGCTCGCAGACGACCGCCTCTCGACCAAGGAGAACTACATCCGGCTGCTGCGCGAGCATTCGATCGGCGTTGCCACCACCGGGTTGCACGAGTCGATCGGCTGGAAGCTGGCCGAATACGTGGCGTTGCCACCACCGGGTTGCACGAGTCGATCGGCTGGAAGCTGGCCGAATACGT
>MGOA01000149.1 GCA_001796965.1 Chloroflexi bacterium RBG_16_64_43 | reverse complement strand
TCGTTGACTTCCCCGTCGCTGCGGTATTCGTAGAAGGCCTGGCTCGGTGGCGCACCGGGCACGACGTGCACCGCTGCGCATGAGACCCCGTGCGATTGAAGCTGCTTCAGCCAGCTCTGAGGAAAGTCCTCCCCGACCCGGCTGACGAGGGCCAGCGGGTCGGAGCCCCACACGCGCGCGCCCACGGCGGCGTACATCGCACTGCCCCCGGGCTGCGCGAAGTAAACGTCCTTCTGCGGGCCGATGACATAATCCTGGTGAAGCGGCCCGATCAATACCATGTGGGGCGATGGGTGGCTCAATCAAACATCCCAGGCATTCGTGCGACTTGCGGTTGCGCGCAAACTCAGTATATAATGCGCCCCACGTGCACGCCCAAGTGTCAACGGTGAACGGGCTGCACCACCCTCACTTAAGCATGCGACCATGAGCTCTGCCAAGATACTCCTCATCGAGAGCGACCGAACAACCGTGCCATCGCACGGTTCTGCGCTCTTGAAGAAAGGCTTTGCGCTCATGGTTGAGAACGCCCCGCGCAAGGCGATTGAGCGTGCCAAATCCACCATGCCGGACGTAGTCGTGCTGGACGCCATCTCGCTGCGCACAAGCGGGGTACGGTTAGCGCGGACGCTGCATGCCAAGCTCGACGGCTGCCCGCTTGTACTCATCACCCGCTCCGAAATCGATGACCCATCCCAAGCCGGCGCAAGCATCGTCCTCACGCCGCCCTTTACTCCACGTAAACTGCTGAATGCCGTTCAGCGGCTATTGCCTGGCGACGAAAACAGCTGGCAGCAGGTCGGACCGATCAAACTCAACCTGATGCAGCGCAAGGTGGCCTGTGCTGGCCGCGAAGCGCGCGTGACACCCAAGCAGGCACGCCTGCTGGATGTTTTTATCCATCATCCGGGGCAGCTACTCACGCGCAAATTCCTGCTCAAGGCGGTGTGGGATACGGACTACACCGGCGACACACGGACGCTGGACGTGCACATCTCATGGCTGCGCCAGACGATCGAAGCCGACCCCGAGCATCCCCGCTACCTCAAGACCATCCGCGGGATGGGCTACCGCCTCGACGTCCCAGAGACCGGCCGCAAAGCCTGACGATCCCTCACACTTCAATCGGAATCTCCGCCTCGGCCGTCTCGCCCGAGGCGCCTACCGCGCGCACCTTGACCCGATGTGACCCGCGTTGTGGGTAACGATGGCTGAGGCTGAGCGGCGCCAGGCCGCGGCGCCACGGGCGCGCGGCCTGGGACGTGCTGTGGAAGACAGGGGGCTGGAAGTCAAAATCGACTTCCCAGTAGTCGAGCGAAATGGGGAACCCTTGCGGCGCACAGGGGGTCATAGCTTCGAGCTGCAGTCGAATCTCCGTCCCGTCCACCTCGCTGCGCACGCGCAGGGCGGCAACGGGGGGCAGAGGCGCATTCTCGGCCGAGGCGCCCGCCTCTAGGCTGAGGGCCTCTTCAACCGCAAAGCCTAGGCTTTCGGCTAGGGCCAATCGCCGCTGGCACACCTGCGCCGCTTGTGGCGAGAGATCGGCGCCGATCCAACGGCGGCCGGTGCTTTCAGCCACGCGAAGAGTCGTTCCGGACCCGCAGTAGAAATCCCCCACCCAATCGCCGGGCCCGCTCGAGGCCCGCAGAATGCGCTCGAGCAGCGCTTCCGGCTTTTGCGTTGGGTAGCCTGTGCGCTCGGTGTGCAGCCGCGCGACGACGGGGAAGTACCACCAGTCCTCCGGCACTTTGCCGCGGTCGAGATCCGGCGTGCGCCCGAACCCGGCTTTGGCCGAGGAGGCGAAGGTGCGCCGAGTGGAGTCATCGTATGGGATGCGAACCTCGTCTGCGTTAAAGACATGCTGGCGCCCTTTGCGGTACGCCAGCAGCGTATCGTGCTTGCGATTGAAGTAAGTCCTTACCGGCGAAGGGCCGTGATAGACCCAGATGATCTCGTTGAGGATTTGCTGCTGGCCGAAGATCTCGTCGAGCAGCAGGCGTGCGTGGTGCACGGCGCGCCAATCGAGATGCAGATACAAGCTGCCATCTTCGGCGAGCAGGCGGTGCATGAGCACGAGCCGTGGGTAGAGGTGTTCCAGGTACGCGTCCGGCCCGTCCCACGCGTCCGAGTAGCCCTCGGCTAGCAGCCATTCCTCGGGCCGCCGCGAATCTTCACCGCTTCCGACGCGACGCGTGAACCCCTTGCCGGTGCCGAACGGCGGATCGGCATAGATTAAACGCAGCCGCCCTTCCCACAGGGGGAGCAGGGCGGCCATAGCGAGCAGGTTGTCGCCGAGGATCAGCCGGTTAGGCTCAGGCGCGAGCACCTCGTCCGGTGTGCGGCACACTTCCGCCGTTCGCACCAGGCGGGCGGCCGGAGGCACGGCCGCGCGCTTGCCATCCCATTCGAGTCGTACCGAAGATCCATTCTGCGTCACGCCGGAAAGACATCCCTTCGAGGCGGATCACTTCGCCTTCTTGGCGGCGCCGCCCTTGGGCCCGAACTTCTCGGTGAGTATCTCCCTGAGCGTGGGCTGCCCGATCTCTTGCAGCTCGTAGCGCACGCGCTGGGTAGGTTTGTTGATCTTGATCAGCCGTCCCAGGTCTATCGGGGTGCCGATGAGCACCAGGTCGGCCGGGGCGTTGTTGATGGTCTGCGCCAGCTCGCGTATCTGCTCGGCCGAGTAGCCCATGGCCGGTAGAACGGCGCCGGTGGTGGGATACTTCTCGTACGTTCGGGCTATCGAGCCCACTGCGTATGGTCGCGGATCGATGATCTCGGCCGCGCCAAACCGTCGGGCGGCCATCCAGCCTGCGCCATAGGCCATCTCGCCGTGGGTCAGGGTGGGGCCATCCTCGATGACCAGCACCTTGGCGCCGCGAATTGCGGCCGGGTCATCGACGAACAGCGGCGAAGCGGCCTCCACCAGCTTGGCATTCGGGTTGAGGCGGCGCAGATTCTCGCGGACGGTCAGTGTGCCTTCCGCATTGGCCGTGTCAACTTTATTGATGACCAGAACGTCCGCGGCGCGCACGTTGGCCTCGCCGGGATGGTAGCGGGATTCGTGGCCCGGGCGATGCGGGTCGGCCACCACAATCTGCAGGTCGCTGACGAAGAAGGGCAGGTCGTTGTTGCCGCCGTCCCACAGGACGATATCTACTTCCTGTTCGGCCTGGCGCAGGATCTTCTCGTAGTCCACGCCGGCGAAGACGATCACGCCCTGCATCAGGTGCGGTTCGTATTCCTCGCGTTCCTCGATGGTGCAGTTGTATTCATCCAAGTCGTCCATGTCGGCGAAGCGCTGCACGGACTGCGCCACGAGATTCCCGTAAGGCATCGGATGGCGAACGGCTGCCACTTTGTATCCCAGATCGCGCAGCACGCCGGACACGGCGCGCGTGGTCTGGCTCTTGCCGGAGCCGGTGCGAACGGCACAGATAGAGACCACCGGGCGATTGGATTTGAGTTGCGTGGAGCGCGCGCCGAGCAGCCGGAAATCGGCGCCCGCCGCGATGACGGTCGAAGCGTGATGCATCACCGTCTCGTGGGAGACGTCGCTATAGGCGAAGACGACTTCATCAACCGTGAGAGACCCGATCAGCGCGAGCAGTTCGCCCTCGGGATAGATCGGGATGCCCTTTGGGTACAGCTTGCCGGCGAGTTCCGTCGGATACACACGGCCTTCGATGTTGGGGATCTGGGTGGCGGTGAAGGCCACCACTTCGTAATCTGGATTGTTGCGGTAGACCAGATTGAAGTTGTGGAAGTCGCGGCCAGCCGCGCCCATGATAAGAACACGCTTCTTGGTCATCGCTCTCCTTCTTGCTGCCAGGTAAGTATCGGGCTGCCGCGCCCTCCACGCTTTGTGCGAGGGCCCGGCGCCTACATGCTATCGGGCGCCTGTATTCCGAGCAAGCCCAGACTGGTGTGGAGCACTTGCTTGGCCGCCGAGACCAACGCCAGGCGGGCGGCCTGGGTTACCGGTTCGGCCTGCAACACCGGGCACTGCTGATAGAAATCGGAGAAGGCCTTGGCCAGAGCGTAAGCGTAGTTGGCCATATGCAGTGGCTTGTAGTCTTGGGCCGAGCGCTGCACCTCGCCCGGGAAGCGGGCCACCGCATCGATTAGGTTCACCTCGGCCGGATGCAGGTCATGTTCCGCCCAAGTCGTGGCCGGGGCGCCGGGAACGCGCGCCAGTATGCCAGCGGCGCGCACGTGCGCATATTGAATGTAGGGCGCCGCCTGGCCGTCGAAGCTCAGCGCGCTTTCCCAATCGAAAGTGATCTGCTTGACGTTGTCGACGCTCAGCATGGCGTAGCGCAAAGCGCCCAGGCCCACCGCGCGCGCAACCGCCTGGCGCTGCGGTCCGGCCAGGTCCGGGTTCTTCTCGGCAACGATCGCCTCGACGCGGCGCACCGCTTCGTCGGCGACATCCTGGAAGTAGACGACGCGACCCTTGCGCGCCGACATCGTCCCCTCGGGTAAGGTGACGATCTCGTGGGCCAGGTGGTAGCACTTGGCCGCCTGCGGGAAGCCCCACAGCTCGAGGATCTTGAACACTTGTTGGAAGTGCAGGCTTTGACGAACATCAACAACGTAGATTGAGCGATCGACCGCGTATTGCTCGAACTTCGTCTTGGCCAGCGCCAGGTCTTTGGTGAGGTACAGGCTGGTGCCGTCGCTGCGCAGGATGACCGCCGTGCGGTAGGTGTCGTTCTTCAGCCCGAGCTTTTCATCCACGCGAACGATCACCGGCCCGCCGCTCGACCGTTCATCGTCGGCGATGCCGCGCGCGATGAGGTCATCGACGATGACCTTGCTCGGCTCATCCACTTCGCTCTCGTAGAAGAAGACCTCGATGTGAATGTCGAGCATCTGCAGGATGGCGGCCAGCTCGTCGAGGCTCCACTGGCGTGTGCGCCGCCACAGCTCGCGCACCTGGGGATCGCCCGCATCCCACAGGCGATAGATCTCCTTCACCTCGGCTTCGAAGCGCAGCCGTTGCTCGTGCTCGGCGGGGGTCTGGCCCGGCTTCTCTTCCAGAAGAGCTGTGGCTTCGGTGTAGATCTGCGCCAGCCATCGCCCGCGCTCCATCACTCCCACGGGTTCCTGACCGGCGTGCAGCTTCTGGTAGCCCCACACGCAGCGAATAACACCCAGGCCGATGTCGCCGGGGTAACTGGCGCGAATGGTCTCGAATCCGGCAAACTGAACCAGGCGGGCCAGGGCCTCACCCAGGACCGCATTGCGCAAGTGGCCAATGTGGAACGAATGGTGGGTATTGGGTTGCACGTATTCGACCATCACGCGCTCGCCTTTCGGGGCGCCCCGCCCGAAGTTCTCAGCATTGCGCAGGACGGTCTCGATCACAGCCTGGGCGTAGCGCTGCGTGTCGAAGTGCAGGTTGATGTACCCGCGAACGGCTTCGGCTCGAATGAAGACCGGGGGCAAGCTGAGCGAGGCAGTGATTGCCTCGGCCAGGTTTTGCGCCAACACGGGTACTGGGCCGCCTCCCTGTTCACGACGCGCGAAGGCTGCAGCCGCCTTCAAGCACACCGAAGTGGCTGCTCCCCAGGTTCCGGCAAAGGGCAAAGGCACCCATTCCACCGCAGGCGCCTCGGGCAGACCATGCGCCAGAAAGTGGTGGGTTATCGTTTGCGCGACCTGGCCCAGCTCCGACTCGAACATCGCCTGACCGCCTAGGGCATGATGAACTACCGTAATCCGGCCGCCCCCCGGTGGATAAAAAAGCCCCCGCGTGCGGGGGCTCGCCATGCTGAGGACTCTGCTTGAGCGCGACCGAGCACGCGGCTGGCTAGGCCGGCTTGGCGCTGCCTGCCTTGTGAAGCCGCTTCATCAGGCGGCTCTTCCGGCGGGCGGCGTTGTTCTTGTGGATGATACCCTTCGCGGCCGCGCGGTCGAGCTGGCGAATGGCCTCACCAACCTTGGCCTCCGCCTGCTTGCCGCCCGCGCTCTCGATTTCGGTGCGCGCAGTGGTTACGGCGGTGCGTGTGTGGCTGCGTACCGTACGATTGCGAACGCGCTTCCGCTCATTGCTGCGAATGCGCTTGATCGCCGAGCGTGTGTTTGCCAATGCTGCCTCCGAA
>MGOA01000148.1 GCA_001796965.1 Chloroflexi bacterium RBG_16_64_43 | reverse complement strand
GGCCGAAGCCAACGAACAACCCGTTGGCCGTGACCAGCGCCAGTGCGATGGAAACGCCCGCGAGCGCCGCATACAGCGGATGGCGTACCCAGGAGTATGGTCCGCTGTGGATAAGCTCATGCTCCGCCCGCAAGGCGACCTGCGCCGACCATTGCCGGCCGAGCAGGGTCTGAGCCCATGCCCAGACGACCAGACTGCCCAGCCCGAGTGCGAAGCCGGCCCAGCGCAATGCCGGCGCCAGAGGCAGATCGAGGCGCTGGATCCAGGGCGGGTTGATCGCAAAAGCAACGAGCACGCCGATCAGAAGGAAGAAGGCCAGCAGCCGCGCGATGAATGCTGCGGTCCCTTCCTGGCGCACGGCCTGCGCATCCGGCAAGAATCGCTCGCCGCTCCGGCGAAGTTGGAGCGCCGATAAGGCGCGAATGACGAACAGGCCCACCAGGAGAACCCAGAAGAGGATGTGGAAGAGGGCGTCGGGCATCTTGCGCTCCTCGAGAGCGGCTGGTGCGGGCCGGGCGGCCCAGCGGTTGTGGGCCAGGGCTCACGCGCTAGACGTGTACCGGATCCATGAATTCGCGGATCCGCCCAGGTGGCAACCGTCCAAGGGGGGTGGAACTATCCTGCGCTGTTCGAGAGTGGCTCCTCGTTCATGATCTCGTATCGCGACTGGATCTCGATCGCATCTTTGAGCGTGACAAACACTGAGCAGTACTTTTCTTCTGTGAGACGAATCGCCCGCTCTATCGCCGCGTGGGCAACTTCACGCCCCCAGATCTTGTAAAGCACTCGAACGCGTCGAAAGCGCCAGGGCGGTTCCTCGTCGCGCTCGCTTTCGGCTTCCACTTCGCAACGCAGGACGGGCTGCTTCTGCTTGCGCAGAATGCTCATCACATCCCAGCCTGCGCACCCGATCAGACTGAGCGGGAGCAGGTCGGCGCCCAGCACACCCATTGGCTGGGCCATCACGATCGGAAAGCCTTGGTGGTCCTTCAACAGGAAGGCCTGATCCTCGAGCCATTGCGCCGTCACCTTCTCGATTCGCATAGAGTGCTCCTCGTTCTCCGGGCCGGGAGGCCAGCTAGCGTCTCGTGGCGCTCGCGCCTCCCGAGGTATTGGCTCGGCTGATCGACGGCTCGCCCGTATGGTCAAGATGCGCGCCGCCCGAGAGGTCGTATTCGAGATTATCGCCCACCGCGAGTTCTGCGAATGCGCCACCGGTCATCGTGACGTATGCGCGCTGGACGGCTAAGCCAAAGAGATAAGCTCGGCTTCCGCCGTGAGCTTCGAGGCGCAGGTCCGCCGACCGGGGCGCGCTGTCGCCCGTACGAATCTGCGCTCCGCCGCTCAGGGTGAGGGCTTGGAGAAGCGGCATGGATACCTGCGCCTCGAGCCTGCCCGTGACGAACGAACCGACTTGCGCTGGGTCGAGCTCGAAGCGCAGCGTGTCGCCGACCACCGTGGCGCGAATGGCCGACAGTGCGTTTTCGGCGGACGTGATGGACACTTCATAGTGATCCCCACCTGAGAGCACGACCTGTAGGCCACAGCAAATATCCAGCTCGGTGAAACCCTCCAGCGCAAAGCTGCGCGTCGCGCGCGTGCCGGCCCCGATGAGTCCGTTGGGCAGGGCACACGAGGCAAGCATCGCGGCGATCAGGGCGAGGCGGATGAGTCGGCGCGGCATGACGTCTTCCTCAAGACGAGAGCGCATCGGCGGCTACTTTGAACGGTCTTCGATTTCCCAGGCATGATCGAGTAAGTGCCAGGCCACGCGTCGGACGAAAAAACGTGGCCTCCAACGCAGGCCGCCGCGCGGTCCGCGAGCAGGAATTCCACCGCACGCCGCCGCGGCCAGCCCGGCGAGCGCAGCCGCCCGCATGCGGCGCAGTTCCGATTGCAGTTCGGCATGTTCGTTGAATCTAAATGAAGAGCCCAGGCGCCCGAGATAAGCGGCTTCGGCCTCGAGGATGTGGCGGACGATCGCATCTAAATCCCGCCCGCCGCCGCGAGGCCCTCGCGTGAGCTCGCGCCCTGCCGCGAAGCGTGCCGCCTTGTCGAAGGCCAGCCAGCACGCATTGAGGATGACCTGGGCGCGGCGCACATCTTCTGCCCGCAGCGGGTCCCGGTCGCTGGCAGGGCTCGCATCCGGGGCGCCGAAGTCGGTCGTGGTCGTCCCCTTCAGCCACTCGACGACGGAGAACTCTGCCATCCCCTGCGGCGCGTGAAAGCCGAGACGCGCCGGCGCGATGGCCCTGGCGTAGCGAGCGCCGTAGTCGGCCAAGGCCGTCAGGGCTGCCGTCTCGTCCCGGCCGCTGCGGGCCCAGCCTGGCCAGTCGTTCGCCGCGGCGAAGGTGCGCTTTGCCCCGACTTCGATGTATACCTCAACACGATCCGAAATGTGCACCATTCTGTGCCGTCCTGTGAACGCACAGACTCTCAGACAAGCATCACCTGACATCCGACGAACTGCAGAGTTATCGACCAGATGCGGTCGAATGGCTACCACTCCTGGGGGCTCTCCAATTCCCTCTAGGAGTGAGGCTCCTGCAATGCGCGACGGTGGTTCAGGTCGTCTGGGGTCGATTCCCCTGGAGATCCTGCGAGGGTAACAGGCCGGAGAGCCCCAGGACTCGATCGGACCAAGCGAGCGAGTGCTCCGCGAGGCGCTGACGGCCAATTGGATCGGACCAGATTCGCGCCCAATTGTGCTGCCAGCGTGCAAGCTGCACCTGCAGATCGACCAGTTGGGCTGCGGTGTCAATGGGAGCTTCGCTCGCTGTCCACTCGATGAAATACTTGCACTCCTCAATGAGGCTGACAACGGCCTCCCCGCCGCTCTCGTGAACGGCAAAGGAGCGGATCCGACGGAGATTGGCCGCCAGTCCCCCCAGGCGAATTGGAAGGCTGTCACCCAAGTAGCGTTCGCGCAGTGGCGACATATCCCTCATGGCTGCTCCAGCACATCGCGGACGACTTGAGACACACGCTGTCGAAGACCAGGGTCGAGGATTTCTAGAGAGGGATTGTTCTGGCGGGGGCGGATGTTGATCAGCGACTCGAAGGGCACTTGCTGGCTGGCGGGGTTCCAGTCTGCGCCCCAGATATCATCCTGGGTACTGCCGTCCTCAAGCTGGGCGGATTCGCAGTCGGCATGCATCACGCCGCCGCCCGCGAGAACTCCGCGCTCCACATCCACGGCCAGCTTGATGTAAGTTGACAGGGATTGGAGCATTTCCTCGATCTGCTCGGGCGATGCGGGAGCGTGCAGAATCCGGTTCATGTCAACTGCCTCTTCGCCCAATTCTACGCCGATTGGCGTAGTGATACATCACCGGGCCGCCTCGCGGCCGAACGACGGTCGCCGGGCGGCTGGATCTGGACGGCCTCCAGCCGTGGGTCAGCCTCCCCCACTTGCACAATTGTCACTTAAAGTGATTATAATAGTTCCATCATGAAGAACAGGTCGCGTGGGATCGGGCAGGGCACCCGCCCCGGAATCGTTGAGGCTCTAGGGGCCGTCGGCGAGTTGCTGGCGGCCGAGGGAGAGATGGTACGCATCGTCGTGGTGGGCGGCGCCGCACTGATTCTGCGGGGACTCGTCTCCCGTCTGACGGAGGATGTGGACATCATCGCCGTCGTGCGTTCGCCGGGACAAGGTGCCCGGGCCCGAATGGAGACTCCGGATCCGCTGCCCCCACCTCTTCTGCGCGCCGCCGCACGGGTAGCGCGAGACTTCAACTTGGCAGGAGACTGGATGAACTCGGCGGTCGGTGCCCAGTGGAAGACAGGGCTGCCTCCGGGTTTTGAGAAGCGCCTGCACTGGGTGCGATTCGGGGGGCTGAGCCTGGGTGTGGCTCACCGGCTGGATCTCATCTTCCTAAAGCTGTACGCGGCCGTTGACAGTGAGGGCCCTCAGAGCGTCCACTATCAAGATCTGCTGGCACTTCGCGCCCGGCGCAATGAGTTGGCTGCAGCCGCCGAGTGGGTGAAGACCCAGGACGTATCCGCGGAGTTCGCTCATCTTTTGCGGGAGGTCCTTGACCATGTCGCCCAGGATCAGCCGGGCCGTCATCGATAGGGTCCGCCAAGCAGCTCTGGTCTCGGCTTGGGTCCAGTGGCGCGCCCTCGGCGTGCGCCTCACGGCCTCTGGGCGGGCACATTGGATTGTTGACCCGGAGGCCCTGGTGCTGATTTCGCTGGCTCTCAGAGAGCACGAGCGCAGGCTGGAGGATGTCCTGGCCTCCTGGGCCAGGACGGGCTCCGGCGTGCTGAGCGTCCAGAGAGTGAAGAACCTGCAGTCCAGGTACCCGCGCCCGACCGGCGAGCGCCTAGCGGAGTTCGCCCAGATGGCCGTCAGCGAGGGCGGGGACTACCGCTGGCGGGGGATGGCGGGATTGACCCCCGGCCCACGCGGGCGAGACCGCACACTGCGGGACCCACGTTCGAAGGCGTGGGACCCCGCGGCGCTCATGGTCCGCATGCGCCTGGGCATCGGCGTGGGCCTGTCGGCGGACATCCTGACCTACCTGCTTTCGCTTCGTGGCGCATGGGCGAGCGCGAGAGCCATCGCCGAGGCGACGGACTACTCTGTCTACTCCATCCGGCGCGCGGCGGACAAGATGATGGAGGCCGGGTTAGTGGAGGGGACCGGCCGCAAACCGGTGGAGTACCGCGCGGACCCGAAGGCCTGGAGCCAGGTACTGGCTCAAGACGACGTGCCCCCCTGGCGGCACTGGTCGCAGGCGTATGCCTTCGTTGCGGATTTTCTGGCTCAGGCCGAGGCGGGTGCACTGCAGGCTCCCTCTGCCTATCTGCTGAGTTCCCGCCTGCGCGATCTTATCGAGAAGCACCAGGATGGGTTGCGGCTTATTCAGATTGCCCCACCTGTTGCGAGTCGGCGTCCCGGCGAGGAATACATTGCTGCGGTTGAGCAGGTCGCCGAGAACATCGCCCGATGGATGACTTCGTGAAGGTAGACCACATCCAACGTGTGGACCCCCGCTCACGGAGCAACCGGACGGCCTGAGCGCTCACTCACGGCCGGGATTGGGGGTCCGTGGGGTTTCCAGCGCGCCACGCGACAACCGCCGCTTCAATAGACCCAGCGATATAATGCGGCCAGCATGCCCGGGACCTGGTGGAAGCCCACGCGGCGCGATCGCCGCGGCACCTATCGTCTGCGCGGCCGCGGGCAGCTGCAAGGAGGACTGGATGAACAATGAACTCAAGCGAG
>MGOA01000147.1 GCA_001796965.1 Chloroflexi bacterium RBG_16_64_43 | reverse complement strand
GGATGCCCAACTCTGCCGCGCGTGCCAGCATCTCCCGGGCCGCGGGGTCGCGGGAACGCTCTTCAGCGGATCGCAGCTTAGCCATAGTTTCTCCTCCAAACCATGCCGAATTGAGTCGTGGACGGGTCGGCCCCGCGCTCAGGCCTCATCTACATGGCCGGCGGGGCGCAGATACTGGGTGGGCACGTACGCCGCAACCGCCTGAGCTACTTCCTCTTTCAGGCAATTGCCCGAAACGTGCATCAGTGTGTCGCGATAGTCCTTATCAATGTTCATGCTGGCCAAGCACGGAAAGTGGTGGTGCAACATTCCGGCGGCGTCGACGGCTTCCTCCGCGCGAACGCCCTTCAGGCCCTCGGCCACGAAGCGCGCACAGCCGCATGCCGAGTCTCGGGTGACTTCGACGCGCGTCACAACCATGTCCTCGACAGTCAGCGCCAGCTTCGGCTGCCCGAACCAACGAGCGAACTCACGTACCAATGGGTCGTCGTAGCGTTCGACGATCGGCCAGCGGTTGATCGTCTCTTCCCCGAGAGTGCACAACGGGCGGGGGAAAACCGATCGGACGCCCATTGCCTCCAACCACCCGCGCAATTGCTCGACCAAGCCTTGAGGCAGCGCCTCGCTGCGGTCGACTGGCGCGAGCACCGACGCGCATCCGCATAGCCGCGCAACGTCGGGAATCAGTTGCGCCAGGCCAGGGGTGTCTCCCAGCGCCACGAGCAGGTCGGCTCTTGGAATAGGACCATTTATGTATTCTTCGGGGTCGTCGACAACGGGCGGGATGGTGCGCGGAGCGGACCAAGTATGGACTGTCCAATGAGGCGGTGCATGGCGCTGGATGTTCTCAGCTATCCGTTCACCCCAAAGCCCCTGGGTGACGGCCAAAATGACCAGTGGTCGCTGCCCCTCCGTCGGCGTCGATAGCGCCATCTGCCTCTCCACAGGATGGGCCTGTCAAACCCTTCAAATAACGATAAATCGCCCTTCCTAGCCAGGTTAGTGCGCAAAGTCACCCTTTGCGCGCGTCACCCGTCACCCCAATTCCGATTTGAGTCCACCGAATTCCAGATGGCCCTTGGAGCCACCTGTGAACATGCTCACAGTAGGCGATGTGACGAGGGACACTGCCATCGTCGATCGAGAGGCATAGACTACATTCACATCCGCGAATGTGATTTGAGGTTCCAATGGACCACGGAAACCTAACCCTGGAAGTGCAGGCCCACCTCCTGCGCACCCTGGCGCACCCTGCTCGTCTCTACATCTTGCAGCTCCTGCGCTCAGGCGAGGTTTGCGTCTGCCACATCCAGGCCGTGCTTGGTGAACGTCAGGCCGCCATCTCCCAGCACCTCATGGCCCTGCGCGCTGCCAACCTCGTCCGCACCCGCAAGGAGGGGCTGCGCGTCTATTACCGCATTGCTCAACCCCACTTGCTCGAGGCGCTCGACAACCTGCGTCCCCTGGCGATCGGCGCGGCTGGCGCCAACGCACGCCGCGCGCCACGGCTCCGCCTGATGCCCTCCCGCGGACGCTGCACATGCCCGCGCTGCCAGCCAGGACCCAAGGCGAGCAGCCCATGACTGCCGTCCCTTCTGCATCGCCATGGGAAATGGTCCTCCATTCGCCGCCCCAAGGAGGCCTCATGCTCGACATCAACGTGCCAAGGCCCGCATGTGCCGACTGCAAGGAGGTGCAGGTGATCGCCCAGCAAGCTGTGCTGGCGCTGTGCACCGAAGCCAACATCGCTAAGAATACCCAGATGGAAGAGAGGCTGAAGGCCAACCTCCTTTCCACACCGGGTCTGGAGATCAATAAAAAGGTCGTGTGCTCCGGGCGAGTAGCCTCAGCGGCCGAGGTCGGCATCTGGCCCGCCGATGCAATGGAGGCTGCCTAGCATGCATACCGACGTCCTCCGCCACACTCCGTCTGTATCGCACCGGCGCCTCGGAACAGGCGATCGCTTACTGACCCTGTGGATCTTCCTGGCCATGGCCATCGGCGTCGGTCTAGGCTATTTCTTCCCGCAGGCCGTGAGCGCCTTTAACCGCACGGTCACGGCGGGCACGACCAACATTCCAATTGCCGTCGGCCTGATCCTCATGATGTATCCGCCCCTCGCGAAGGTTCATTACGAGGAGCTGCGCGAGGTATTCCGCGACTGGAAGATCTTGAGCTTCTCGCTCGTACAGAACTGGATCATTGGCCCGCTGCTAATGTTCGCCCTGGCCATCCTTTTTCTCCGCGGGTATCCACAATACATGGCCGGGCTGATCCTCATCGGCTTGGCGCGATGCATCGCCATGGTCATCGTGTGGAATGAACTGGCCCATGGCGACAGCGAGTACGCGGCTGGGCTGGTGGCCCTCAACAGCCTCTTCCAGGTATTCTTCTACAGCCTCTACGCATTCTTCTTCATAACCCTGCTCCCCACGTGGTTCGGCCTGCAGGGCAGCGCCGTGCACATCACCATCGGCGAGATCGCCCGCAGCGTCTTCATCTACCTCGGCGTCCCGTTTCTTGCAGGTTTCGTTTCGCGCTGGGTTCTCATCCGATCCAAAGGCTCCGCCTGGTACGAGAAGGAGTTCATCCCGCGCATCAGCCCGCTGACCCTGGCTGCTTTGCTGTTTACGATTGTCGTCATGTTCAGCCTGAAGGGCGGGCTCATCGTCTCACTGCCGATGGATGTCGTGCGCATCGCCCTCCCGCTCGTCATCTACTTTGTGGTCATGTTCCTGATCAGCTTCTGGATGGGCACCCGCCTCAAGGCCACGTACCCCAAGACCGTAACCCTGGCCTTCACCGCCGCCAGCAACAACTTCGAACTCGCCATCGCCGTGGCCATCGCCGTGTTCGGTCTCAACTCCGGCGCCGCCTTTGCGGCGGTCATCGGGCCGCTTATCGAAGTGCCGGTAATGATCGCCCTGGTCAACGTCGCGTTTGCCCTCCGCCAGAGGTTCTTCGGCGATGCGTCTCGATCGTTGACCGGTCAGCGGCAGCCTCAATGAGAAGGTGACCCGTGTCGGACACCAGCGACGATTCCCGCCTCCTTCCACCTGCGCCCGACGGCGCGAGGTGCTGCCGCGACCCGTATGGCGAACTGCCGGCAGCTCTACGCCCGCGGCCCGCTGTCAAACTGAACGACCTGCGGCGCGTCACATGTCCTCTATGCGGCCTCGTCTACTGGACCAATCGCGAGACCACAACCTGTGTGGCTTGCGCCACTTCCCCGGCAAGTGGCTGAGGTCTCTGCGCGCGGCGTTGATGCGCATGCAACGCTCTCCTGCGCGTGTCCGCTGGACGGGAGTGGGGGTCCTCATGCTATGATTGCGGGTGCCTATCGCAGGTACGTTGCCGGGAGGCACAACTCCGCTCCCGGCCCCGGCGAGTCCACGAACGTCAGAAGCCTTGCGCTCCCAGGATTGACATGCCAACGCGACCATCGACCGCAAATACACACCGGCCCGCTCGCGCGATGAGCGAAGACCGAAGTACACAACGGCCCGCACGCGCAAGATCGATGATGGCGCTTGTCGCGCTTCTCGGGCTTCTCGCCTCAAGCGCATTCAGCCGCGCAACCCAAACGCACAGGGAAGGTCACCCGGCCGAGCTCGGCCCCTCCTCGTCGCGCTCTGACACCGCCACCGCCCCTGCGGTTGTGCATGCGGTCATGTTTTGGATGGAGGGATGCGGCCAATGCGAAGAAGTGATAAATAGCGTCTTGCCACCGCTGCAATCGAGTTATGGTCAGCAGCTGCAGATCCTGCTCATGCAACTCACGGACCAAGCTTCGGTCGACTGCTTCTTCCAGGCCGCGGATGAGTTGAGTGTGGCCAAGGAGAAGGTGGCTGTGCCCTTCCTCATCGTCGGGCGATCGGCCCTCATCGGATCCGGGGAAATACCCGATCAGTTCCCGGGCATCATCGATGCCGGGCTAGCCGCGGGCGGCATCGACTTTCCAGAACTGACCTGCTTGGCCGACCTGGCTCCAGCGCGCGCAGATGCAGACGGCGTCGCCCAACAGACAGCGATGGCCAGCGCAGCACCTTCTCCGACACCCCTACCAGTGGGCGGTGATACCTCAGCCTCGAGTAGCCTTGGATTTGCGGTTGCCTGGGCGGTGATGGTTCTGCTCGCGGCCTCCGTGCTCTACACCCTCTACGCCTTCCTCGGTGGCCCGCTTCCGGGTATTGCCGCGTCTGCTGGCGGCCGGACCTGGCCCGTCCCGCTGCTCATCGGCATCGGGCTCATCATCGCGGGCTACTTGTCTTACGTCGAACTCGCACGCGTCGAGGCCTTTTGCGGGCCGATTGGCGACTGTAACGCCGTCCAATCGAGCCGCTACGGCAAGCTGTTCGGCGTCATACCCATGGGCCTCTTCGGCTTGGCCGGTTACCTGGCAATGTTGGCCGGTTGGGGCTGGCCCCGCTTCAGACACGACGCGTTAGCCCGGATCATGCCGCTGCTCGTGTTCGCGGCCGCGCTTTTTGGGGTCTTGTTCTCTATCTACCTTACCTACGTCGAAATCTTCGTGCTCCACGCCGTGTGCGCATGGTGTCTCGCCAATGCGATCGTGATGCCCCTGCTGCTATTCATAACAACCCCTGCAGCGCTGCATGCACTCGAGGGAGCCGAACCACCCGACTGAGCTGCCAGGCTGCCCGGCTTCTCGCCTTTGCATCCCGACAGAACTGCTTGCGGGCATCTCTTCGCCTGATTCGATTCGCTTGGTTGTGTTGCGGCTCGACAACGCGCCCGCTATAATCCTGCGTGCCGCGATCGCCGGGCCCGGCGACACGCGGGCCTGAGCCGGAAGCCAAGCATCCAGGACATCGACCCACAGGTCCGGCATGAAACTCCCTCTCGCGATTGGTCTGGTTGCGTTGCTCGCCGCCGTCGTCGTCGGTGCAGTTGCGACCGATTTCACGGCTTATCTCGGTGACGACCCAACCACATGCAACAACTGCCACGTCATGGATGCCGTTTACGAAAACTGGTTTCATGCCGGGCATCGGGCGTGGGCTACTTGTAACGACTGCCACACACCTCACGATTTCATCCCCAAGTACGTGGTCAAAGGTATCAACGGCTTCAATCATGTCAGCGCATTCACCCTCGGGCATATCCCCGAGGCCATCCGCGCAAAGGAACGATCGCGGCGGGTGGTGCAGGCCAACTGCATACGCTGCCACGGCGAGACCGTCTCATCCATCGCGGACGGGCAAATGGGCTCCGCGCGCGCCTGCTTCGATTGTCACCGCCAAGCTGCCCACGGATCGCGGGGCACCTCGCCTCGGCCCCAACAAGACAAGACACCCTAGCCGAACCGACTCGACCCGGGAGACCCTACATGAAAAAGTGGCCCATCACCACCATCGTCCTGGTCGCGATCATTCTCGTTCTGGCCGGCGCCTTGATCGGGACGCTGCTTTACGTTCGCAACCAACCGCCGCCTACCCGGGGGGTAACGCCGCTGATCACGGTGGCAGCGCAGGAACCGGATTCGGCCACGTGGGGGCTCAACTTCCCGAACGAATACTCCACCTATTTGCAGACGACCAGCAATAACACGCGCACGGCCTACGGCGGGTCGGAACCTTACTCCAAGCTGGAAGCCGACCCCCGATTGGTCCAGCTCTTCGCGGGTTACAGCTTCAGCAAGGACTACAACGAGGAGCGCGGTCACGGGAATTCACTGACCGATGTGCGCGCCACCCAACGAGTCAACGACAAGACGCCGGGTACCTGCTACTCCTGTAAGAGCTCCGACAACCCGCGCCTGTGGAGCGCCCTCGGGATGGTGGAGTTTGACAAGACGCCGTTCGCGACGCTGGGTGAGCGAATCATCAATCCCATCGGCTGCGCCAATTGCCATGAGGCGAACACGATGCAGCTCATCGTCACCAACCCTGCTCTCGAGGCCTCGCTCGAAGCCCAGGGGAAAGACTGGCGCACGTTCACCCGCCAGGAGATGCGGACCGTCGTGTGCGGCAACTGCCACGTGGAATACTACTTTCAGGGCGAGGGCAAGTTGCTCGTGTTCCCGTGGGCCGGGGGAACGCGCATCGAGGATATCGCCGCTTACTACGAGGGGATCAAGTTCTCCGATTGGACTCACCCCAACTCGAATGCGCCGATGATCAAGATTCAGCACCCAGAATTCGAGATGTTCACCGCCAGCAGCACGCACTTTGCTGCGGGCGTGGCGTGCGCCGATTGCCACATGCCCTATACCCGCGACAGTGCGGCCAAGTACTCCACCCACAATGTTCGCAGCCCGCTGCTCAACGCTTCGGTGGCTTGCGGAGCGTGCCACCCAGACGTCGAGTACGCAACAGCACGGGTCGCGGCCATTCAGGCCCAGGTACGCACCACCATGGACGCCGCCGAAGAGGCACTCGTCGCGGCCATCCAGGCCATTCATACGTCGGCTGCCTTACCATCGGCCGACGTAGCCCACCTGGAGGAGGCTCGCCGCCTACATCGAGAGGCACAACTTCGATGGGATTTCGTCGCGGCCGAAAACAGTCTGGGCTTCCACAATCCCGAGGAGGCGCTGCGCATCCTGGCCGCCGCCACCGACTTGGCCCGCCAGGCACAGGTCGCGGCGCTGCAAGCGGCCGCGCCCGCAAGCGCCCCTACCCCGTAGACCGGCTGCGACTTCCTGAGCACACCGCGTGTGCCTGTTTGGCGCCTGCGGGATTTCTCGCCGAGCGTCTTCGCGCCACCGAATCGAGTAGAATTCGCCAGGCCGCAATCGCCGTGCCCCCGTGCACTTGCAGTCCTGCGAGTCGGGCGACCTCAGACGGATCGTTCCGAAAGGTAATGCAATGGCCGATCAACGGATGGACAAGCTTGCCGATCTGCTAGTCAACTACTCGATTGGCGTTCGCCCGGGTGAGAACATCCTTCTCCATGCGCCAACCGCCGCGGAGCCGCTCGTTACCGCCCTCTATCGCGAAGTCATCAAGGCCGGCGGTTTTCCATACTACTACGCCATCGTTCCCGAGTTCGAGCAGCTCCTTTATCGCTTTGGCAGCGAACAACAAATCGCGTTCATCCCACCGGCGCTTACGCATGCCATGGAGACCTTTGACGCCCGAATCCGCGTAATCTCCGAACCCAACACAAAGGCTCTCACCTCCTTCGATCCCGACAAGATCGTGATGCGCCGCAAGGCGGAAGGCCCGCTGATGCGCACCCTCATGCAGCGCACGGCGGCCGGCAGCTTGCGGTGGACCGTGGCCCTCTTCCCGACCCATGGCCACGCTCAAAACGCCGAAATGAGCACCACGGAGTTCGAGGATTTCGTCTATCGCGCGTGCATGCCGGACGAGAACGATCCCATCGGTCACTGGAAGAAGGTCTCAGCCCGACAGGACCGCATCATCCAATGGCTCAAAGGCAAGCAACAAGTCCACGTTACTGCCCCGGGCACCGATCTGCAGCTGAGCATCGCGGGCCGCTCATTCGAAAACTGCGATGGCCACATGAACATGCCTGATGGAGAAGTGTTCACCGGCCCGGTAGAAACTAGCGTCGAGGGCATGGTGAGCTTCACCTATCCGGCAATCTACTACATGCGCGAAGTGCAGGGCGTGCGCCTGTGGTTCGAGAACGGCAAGGTGGTCAAAGCTCAGGCCGACAAGGGCGAAGACTACTTGGTGAAAACGCTCGACACCGACGCAGGAGCGCGCTACGTGGGCGAATTCGCCATCGGCACGAATGACGGCATCACCCGCTTCACGCGCGAGATTCTGTTCGATGAGAAGATCGGCGGCAGCTTTCACATGGCCATGGGTTCGGGCTACCCAGAAACTGGCAGCAAGAACGACTCGGCCATCCATTGGGACATGATCTGCGACCTGCGCCAGGGAGGGCAAATCACGGTTGACGGCCAGCTCATGTACAAGGACGGCAAGTTCGTCATCTGACGCCGCCCGCGCACCCCTCGATCGCTTTCCCGAGCACGCAGCGAAGGCCTCCATCGGAGGCCTTCGCATCACAAATCCCCTGGCAGATACACTACCGCTCAGGCGGCTCCTCTTCGAAACTCTCCACACAATAGGTGGAAACGCGCAACCCGCCGCGCTGCCAAGCATCCCCGCGCACGCCCAACTTCTCGCACAGCAGTCCCAAGAAATCGACCGCCCTCGGCACTTTTTCCCACACTTGCGGGAGGAAGGTAGCCCGCCGTTGCCCGCTTTCGAGGATGACCCCGTCGATTCCCGGGCGGAGCTTTCCGAGCAAATCGTCGCCGCCGCAATAGCCCAGCGGGACGGGTGAGCTGAGCACCGAGAGCTCAATGCGCAGACGCGGCACGTCCTCAGGCGTCACAGGAGGAAAGCGATAATCATTGACAGCCGCATCGAGCGCGTGCCCTTCTACGTCCAGCGCCAGCGCTCGGGTGGCCTCAAGCGAGCCGATACACCCTCGCAGCTCGCCCCCAATCGTCAGCGTCACGAAGCAGGCCCCCTTCTCGCGCAATGCGTCCGAGAACGCCGCCGGCTCGCGCTGCGCTGGCGGCTTGCCCGCCACGCCCCGTTCAATTGCCTGGCGCGCCAGCGCAAGCAGGGTATGCCGGTCTTTCTCGTCCAGCGGCACGGACTCCTCCCCGGGTCATGGCTCGCTGCCGACTACGCGGCCATTTCCCCCATGCCCTTCGGCGAGGCGTAAGCTCGACCGAAGTATACAAGCGGGGTCCCCAAGCGCAACTCGCCAACCTCTTCGACGTGCCCCACCACAATTCGGTGGGTCCCGGCCAAAACAGTCTGTACGACGCGCACCTCCATCGTGGCCAGCGAACCCGCGAGGAGCGGCACACCCAGCCGCCCTCGCTGCCAGACCCCCGCCTCAAACCGCCGTCGTTCGGCATCGGCTTCAGCGAAAGTGACCGCCATCTCCTTCTGCTCCGCCGCGAGGATCGAAACCCCGAAGTTGCCTGCCCGCTCCACCCATTGGGCAGTGTCACTGCTTCCATTGAGAACCACCAATATCAACGGCGGATCCAGCGAGACGGAGGTAAACGAACTAACCGTCATGCCACGCCGCGTGTCTTCGACCTCGGCCGCGACGACGCATATGCCACTCGTCCAGCGCCGCATGGCTTCACGTAGACCGCCTGCATCGTCTGTCATCAATCTCACCTCATACCGGGGATGATATCTGCCCGCCGAACCTGGGTCAAGACGACCGACCGTTCGGAAACTGAGTGCAAATGCGCGCCCAGGATGCTCTTCATGACCTGCGCATCTCGTGGTTCGCAGCGCCGGGCTTGACGCACTGTTACCCCCGGGATAGACTGCCCGTTCCGGGACCAGCTTGCAGCGACTACTTTGAGGCAAATCGCTTTGGATTCGCTTGTCGCTTACCGGTACTGCGGTTGGCTTCCCGCCGGCCGCATGTGGAACCTCGTCTCGACCGCACTTCGCACGACTTAGGAGGCGGCTTTCCGCAACTGCCGGCGAACATCGTTTGAGGCAGTTGACTCTCTGCTTAATTGGCTCCTCTTGGCGTGTGTCCCGCTTGGCGAATAGGTGGCTCCATCATGCCCACGCAATCCGAGATTGACATCCGTCGGCATTCTGCCCAGACCCGCTCGCGAATGGTGCGAATCGGGCTTGCCCTGATCGTCGTCCTCGCCGTGATTCTTGTGGCGGTGGTCTTTGGGCTGCCGGCGGCTGGTGTGGGAGCGTTGTGCCTGGCCGGCGGATTACTAGCCATCGCGGCGGTCGCAGGGGTGCTGTGGCTCATCCGACTGATCCTAACGCGAGCGGGCTACGATGAGTGACGCAACGCATACCGAGCTCCTGGCCGGGCTGACCTGCCAAGTGTGGCCCCTCACCGTGCAGCCGGCCGCCGGGCTCGTCCTGCTCTTGCATGGTTTGGGGGGCGACGAGCGATCGATGGCGGTCTTCCGACCCGCGTTCCCAAGCCATCTGCTCGTCGTCTCGCCGCGCGCCCCGTTCGCCGCGCTCCCCAGCGGCAACTCCTGGTACGCCCAGACGAGAGACCCCGCCTGGCCCGCCTTAGAGGAATTCGCAGACTCCAACGCGCGCATCGCGGCGCTGGTTGATGCACTCCGCGAACGTGGTCACCCCGCGCACCCATTACTGATCGTCGGCTTCAGCCAGGGCGCAGCCGCCGGCGCGGCATTCGCTTTCCAGCATCGACCCAAGCTCGACGGGCTTGCATTTCTCGCCGGCTTCGTCCCTCCTCCGTCTGGGCCCGCGCGCGTTGACCAGCCGCTGAGCGGGTTGCCGACTTTCGTCGCCAGCGGAACATTGGATACAACCGTGCCGCCCGAGAAAGCGATGCAGGCGATCGAACTGCTGAACAAGGCCGGGGCGAGTTTGACGACTTGCGACGCACCCATCGCCCACAAAGTCTCCGCGCAATGCGTGCGCGCCCTGCGCGCATGGGCAGGGTCATTGGTTGATAACGTGACGAAATCGAGTGGCCGAACGCGTGAGAGTTTGAAGGTAATCTAGTGGCTATGCGCATTCACTCTCGCATTCGGCATGTCCAACCCCTAGCCGCCGCCGTTCTGGCGCTCGTCATTGGCTGCACCTCGGCCCCAACGGCGCTGCCTCTCCCCACGCCCAGCCCCGCCCCTGCAGCTCTTGAGCATCAATCGCTGCTCCCACTGGTTGCCCGCAGCGCAATTGCGCCCATCGATGAAGGTCTACCGCTTCATCCTCTTTCACTGCCACAGACCGCCCTCTCG
>MGOA01000146.1:1838-10383 GCA_001796965.1 Chloroflexi bacterium RBG_16_64_43 | reverse complement strand
CCTGCCTGCGCGCCTGGTCTTCCCTGCGGACCTCGGGCTGCGGCTCACAATTGCAGAGGAGGGACCAACCTATCGCGACAATGCGCGGGCCAAAGCGGTCGCCTACTCGCAGGCCTCGGGCCTGCTCACGCTGGCAGACGACTCGGGGCTGGAAGTAGACGCATTGGGCGGCGAACCGGGCGTTCGCTCGTCGCGCTACGCCGGCGAGGGCGCGGACGATGCCCGACGGCGCGCGCATCTGCGCGAGAAGTTGAGGACGACCGCAGCGCCTCGCCCGGCGCGGTTTCGCTGCTGGGTGGCACTATCTCAACCGGGTGACTTCATACAGTACGCCGAAGGCATATGCGAGGGTGAGATACTTCTCGAAGAGCGCGGAGTGAATGGCTTCGGCTACGACTCGCTCTTCCAGGTGCGAGGGCGCGGACTGACTTTGGCCGAGCTGACTGCGCAGGAAAAGAACCGCTTGAGCCATCGTGCCCGCGCGGTCCAGGCAATCTGGCCCCACGTGCTCGCGGCGCTCGAGACGCTGGGGGCTGCCGAGCGGTAGCCCGGCTCACGCGATTGCGGGCGCCCCAAAACGTTCCCGCAGAAAAGCGCGCACCGCATCCGCCGAAGCCTGCGGCTGCTCGAGCATGGCCATGTGCCCCGCGCCGGGGAGTATCGCCAGGCGGGCATCGGGGAGATGGCCTGCCAGGTAGCGTGAGTACTTCTCCGGGGTGAGCCGGTCTTCGCTTCCGCACACGATGAGCACCGGCAGAAGCAGTTCCCCCAACCGGGCCATCACATCGAACCCATCACATGCGACGAAATCGTTGTGCAAGACCGTCGCGCGCGTCCCGCGCAAGTTGCGAGCCGAGAGCTCGCGCAGGGAGCGCGCAGCGCCGGCGGAGTACGACCACTCTACGAAGACCTGAATCGCCTGGGCCATCGTCTCCTCACTCAGCGTGCTTTGTAGGAGGGCTTCGGCGACCCTCAGCCGCGCACCGCTGCCAATCAGGACCAGGCCCGAGATCGCCGAGGGCGCGTCGAGCGCCGCCTGCAGGGCGATGGCCCCGCCCATCGAGTGCCCAACCAGCACCGGCTTCTGCACCCAGGCATCCTTCATCCACTCCAGCAGGCGCTCGGCGTAGGCCGCGACGCTCTGGCGTCCCACGCCCTCCGATTTGCCGTGCCCCGGCAGATCGAGGGTGTACACATCGGTCAGGTTGAGACGGCGCAGTTCGCGCGGCCAGTGCAGGTGCGAACCGCCCGCCCCGTGTATGAGAACCAGCGGCGGAGTTCCCTCGTTGCCGGAGGTCCGGGGCGATTTGGCGTAGTAGATGTCTTGTGCGAAGGGCATGTGTTCCCGTCCTGCCGGCGCCACGTATGGCCGGCTTCGAAGAAGTCAGTCGTGCGGCGCGCGAGGCGCATCCACCGACTGACTGTGCCTCGCGCGCCACAGTCCAAGGCTCAAGGGCGCCGCCAGGCGAGAGAAGACATTGAGCCAAAGATTGTGCGCGACGCCGAACATGGCAGCAGAAGTCAGGGCGCGCACAAGCCACGGCCAGTCCTCTCGGACAAGAGGCAGCCTGCCGGTCTCGCTTACACGCATCAGCGCACGCTCAATCAGGGATACCCCAAATCCCGCCAGAAGGCCGACCACAAGCGACCCGCTCCAGCCCCAGGCGAGGGCGCGATAGAGCGCCCAGCGTACCTCGTCGAGCGCGGCCCGCGTGGACTCCGGCCAGGACTGAGCTTGGCGAAGCTTCCAACCCAAAGCCGCCGCGCCGCCCGCGAGCAGCACGCCGAATACCCAATCGAGCAGGGTGTGCCCGCGCAGGCCCATATCCCGCGCCGCGACGGCACCCAGCATGAGCGCCAGGTAGGGCAGCCCGAGGTCGCGTAACCACGGGCTTACACGGGTTGCCCACTCGGCGAATTGTCTGAGGTTCGCACGGATCAGCCGCGCCGCAGCCAGTTCAAAAACCGGCCAACTGATGGCGAGCGCACAAATGAGAAGCGCGGGTCCAAAGACCGACATGCGATAAGCGTACCAGAGAATGGCATGCACGTGCTGTCGCCCGCCAAGCACCACGCCTCTGTCATTGCGAGAGGCAAACCGACGAGGCAATCTTGGAGTTGCATGCGCCAAGGGAACGGGTGTGTAGCCGGCGAGGCTGCCGGATCGCCTCGCCCCGAAGAGCCGGGCTCGCAACGGCAAGTGCATCTACGTGGGCACGCCATGGCGTGCCCCGACAAGATCTTGCGGTCATTGCGAGCAGGCGCAGCGCTGCGCGAACCTCAAGCGGAATCCTCAAACAGCGACAGCACCTCGCCGATGGCGAGAGGCCGTTCGGCCTCGCCCAGATACGGGATCAGCCTGCTCAAATGCTCGGCGCGCAGGATCGGGTCCGTTATCCCGCGGGCCGCCAACCCGGCCTCGCCCACTACCGCGGTCCCATCTCTCGCGGGGAGGAATTCGATTAGGTCGGCCAGCAAAGCTGCACGGATCAACGGGTCGCTGACCGCTCGCGCCGCGGCAAGTGCCTCACCGGCGAGCGCTGCGTGCGATTCTGCCGGCATGCCCGCCATCAACTCGGTCAGAGCCTCCGCTCGTTCGGAGGGTTGGGCCAGGTTGCGGGCATCGGCCAATGCCTCCTCTCGAAGCAGCGGTCCCCAATCGGGCAGCGCGAGCCCTAGTTCGGCCAGCGCCAGCGCACGCGGCGTGCCGTGCAGCCGGCGCGCCAGGTCCACCGCGCGCTCGAGTGCCGGCCGGGGCAGGTGCTCCGCAAGGGAAGCCAGCAACGATTGGCGCAGCCACTCATCGGGAATCGACTCAACTTGCGCCAACAGCCGCTCCAACTCGTCGGGGGGCAAATCCCCAGCGTAGGCGCACAGCGCGGAGATGCGCTCATTGTGGGCCTTCAGCGCACGCGCCGCCTGCAGCGCTTGCCTGCGCACCTCGGCCGTGGCCAGGCGGCGCAGCATCGAGAGAGCGCGTCCGCGCAGCCAATCGCCTTGAATGTTCATGACCGCTTGGAATACCTCTCGCGCAAGCATCTCACGTGCCTGCTCCGGCATGCGCAGCGCCGCCGGCATCAGTGCACGCACCCGGCGCCAAGGGTCACCGATGCTGCGCGCGGCGCTCAGTGCCTCGCCCAGAAGTGCCAGCCGCTCGTCTTCGGGCACGGCGCGAGAGAGGACCGCCAGCGCCCGGGCTCGCGCGCCGGCGTCGCGCACAGCCCGCGCCACACGCAGCGCACGGGAGGCGCTGGCGGCCTCCATGTGAGCGGCCATCGGATCGAGCGCCCGCGAAAAAGTAAACTCGTCATCCGGTTGCGTTGAAAACGGCATACGGGTGCAGATCCCTCTTGCGATTCACCGAGGCGAGGCGCCGCCCAGCCCGATGTACCTCGCGACCTGTTCGCTGTAGCGGCGATATGCGTCGCCGTACACGTGCAGCATATGTTCTTCCTCGGTCAACACCATGGCATGAAACATCACTGGCCAGAGCACGGCCCAGCCCAGCGCATACCATGATGGCCACAGGAGCGCGACGCCCACGACCATCAGCGTCCCGCCTGTCACCTGCGGGTTGCGCGAGAAGCGGTAGGGCCCCTCCTGGACGAGTTTTCCCACGTGCCGGCCGAACGATCGCCGTAGGCCAAGCCAGATCATCGAGCCAAACCCGATGAGCGCGCCGAGCGCTGTGAACCCGTAGCCGATGCCGGCTGCGACCGCGGGCACCCACGGCCGGCAACTCCACACGCAAGGCCAGCAGGGCGGGTTGTAGATGTAGGGCATCGCGGCGTAGGTCAGCCAGACGATGAGTTCGAGGACGCTCGACGACCGGGATAGCTTGCCCTGCTCCATGTACTCGCGCCGCGTGCGAAAGCGGAAGAGCGCAACGGATGTCACCCCGAGGGCTGCAGTCGAGAGCAGGTAGAGCCAGGGCACCGTCATGCGAGCCTCCATGTAGAGTGCGCTTCCGCCGCTTCACCCGCCGATTGTAGCCGGGCATGTGGCATCAGCAAGTCCGTCCGCGCCCCCACTCCCGACCCCTCTACCGCCGGCTACCCCCACCGGTGGTGGCCATGCTATAATGAAGGCTACACCCCGCCACGCCGGCGGGGCGTTGCGTGCCCCGCGGCGCACATCCTATGCCCCGACTGAAGTCTCTCGAACTCCACGGCTACAAGACCTTCGCCTCGAAGACTCACTTCGAGTTCGCCGAAGGCATCACGACCATCGTCGGCCCCAACGGCAGCGGAAAATCCAACATCGCGGATGCCATCCGCTGGGTGCTGGGCGAACAATCGTACGGCCTGCTGCGCGGCAAGAAGACCGAGGACATGATCTTCGCCGGCTCCGAGCAAAGGCCACGCGCCGGCATGGCCTCCGCCACGATCACCTTCGACAACGGCGATGGCGGGCTGCCGATTGATTACACCGAGGTGGCCATCGCCCGCCACGCCTACCGCGACGGCGGCAACGATTACCTGCTCAACGACCAGCACGTGCGCCTGAAAGATATCGAACAGCTGTTGGCGCAGACCGGCCTGTCGGAACGCACCTACACCGTCATCGGCCAAGGGCTGGTGGATGTGGCCCTCGCGCTCAAGCCTGAGGAGCGGCGTCGCCTGTTTGAGGAGGCCGCGGGCATCGGCCTGTATCGCGCGCGCCGCGAAGACGCATTGCGCCGGCTGGAGGCGACCCAACACAACCTGGAACGCGTGCAGGATTTTCTAGCCGAGCTGCAGCCACGCGTCCGCTCGCTCGAACGCCAAGCCAAGCGCGCGTCGGAATTCGACACCATCCGCCAGGAACTCAAGGACGTGCTGCGTCTCTGGTATGGATTTCACTGGCACCGCAGCCAGGCCGAGATGGGCCAGGCCCACGTGCTGGCGCAGGCGGCGGCGAAGACGCTCGACGATCTCCGTTCGCAGCAAGAGGCAAGCGATACCCGCCTGATCGACCTGCGCGCCAAGCTCTCCGCGCTGCGCGCACAGCTCAACGCGTGGCATCGCCAGGCGGCTCAATTGCACCAGGAGCGCGAAACTCACGGCCGGAGCCTGGCCGCCAGTGAGGAGCACGTGCGTTCGCTCACACGCTCGCGCGAAGAAACGCAGGCGCTGCTCATCGCAGGCGAGGCGGACGTGGCGGCCCTCGAAGAGCGCGCTCGCCTTGGCCAGGAAGATATGCTGCGCTTCCAGGCTGAGGCTGCCGACATGCAACAGCAACTGAGCGCCGCACAGGCCACACGCGCTGCGCGCGAGGACGAGCGCCGCGAGCGTGCCGCCAAGGCCGAAGCCCAGCGTCAGCACATGCTCGACCTGGAGGCCGACAGCGCGCGCCAGTCTGCCGCCCTGGCCGAACTGAACGACCGCCTGCAACGATTGGCTGCCACGGCCGAGGCCGCTCGCAGCGAACACGACCAGGTGGAGAAGAGTATCGAGGAGGCAGCGGCGCAGCGCGAGGCCATGCAATCTGCGCACCAGCAGGCCAGCGAGCGGCTGGCCGAAGCGCGGCGTGCCTTGCAGGCGCTGGTCAGCGAACTCGACGCGCACCGGGTGGCGCTCGCCGCCGCGCGTGAGAAAACGGCGGCGCGTGTTGCGGCCGAAGAGCAGCTCGCGGCGCGGGCCGCGGGGCTCGCGCACGACGAACGCGAAGGCCTGGGTTATTCGAGCGGCGTGCGCACCGTGATGGCCGCTGGTCAGCGCGGCCAAGTGCAGGGGCGGTTGCAGGCACTGGGTGCCGTGCTCGAAATCCCGCCCGAATACGAGGCCGCCGTGACAGCCGCCCTGGGCGACTTGTTCGATGCGATGCTGGTCGAGGATGCTGCGGCGGTAGATGCGTTGTTGGAGGTGCTGGGCCAACGCGAAAGCGGGCGCGCGGCTCTTGTGCCATTGGGCGATCTGACCCCGCTCGAACCGCTGGCCGTGCCGGCAGGCGAGGAGGTCATCGGCCTGGCCGCTCGCCATGTGGGCGGGCCGCCGGCCTACCGCGCGGCGATTGATTTGTTGCTCGGCCAGACCGTCCTCGTGCGCTCACGAGGCGCGGCGCGCCGGGTGGCGCGCGCCTTGCCACCCCACGCGCGCGCGGTGACGCTCGCGGGCGAGGTGTTTCACCCGGCGGGCGCGGTGGTGGCCGGGCGCGGCGAGCCGCCCTCCTCTTTGGCACGCGCACGTGAGCGGCGCGAGGTCGAGGCTCGAACGCGCGCCGTGCACGAGAAGCGCGAGCAAGCCCAGGCGGATGTCGCAGCCGCCGAAGCGCACCTCGCCGAACTAGCTGCCCGCGAGACCCTCCAACGCGGCACGCTTGCCCAATTGGAGCAGGCTGAGGCCGTCGCCCGCCAGGCGGCCGAGAGCGCGCGCGCCGCGCTGGCCCAACTCGAAGCGGAACGCGAATGGAAGGCGCGCCGCTCGAATGAAGCGAGCGATGAACTCGCGCGCGCCCGCGCCGCGCACGCCGAAGCCGAACGGGCCGTGGTTACATTGCGCGGCCAGGTGGAACACGAGAAGAGCCTGCTGACGTCGGGCGCGCTGCGCCTAGAAGACACGCTACGGGTAGAGATCGGCGATGACCCCTCCCAGTGGTCGACGCGCCTGGCGCTGCTCGAACACTCCGGGCGCGAGGCACAATCGCGCGTGGCCGACAGCCAGAGCATGCTCTCCCGCGCGCGCCAGGCGCTCGACGAGCGGCGCGCCCGGCTGCGCGCGGTAGACGAGGAACGGCAATCGCTCGAGCTCAGCCTGGCAAGCCTGCGCGAACGCGAAGGCCTGCTTTCCAAGTCCATCGACGATACGCAGGCTTTGATCACTCCAGCCGAAACGCAGCTCGACGCGAACGAGGCCGACCTCAACCGGATTGAGCAGACGGAGGCGGAGGCGCGCGCACACCTGCATTCGAGCGAGCACAATTACACCCAGGCGCAGGTTGACCTGGCGCGCCGTCAGGAGGAACTGGAAGGCCTGCGGCGGCGCATCGAGGACGACTTCGGACTGGTGGAATTCGAATACGCCAACGAGGTCACCGGCCCAACCCCCCTGCCCATTTCGGAGCTGGTGCAAAAGCTGCCGCGGGTGGAGGAGCTGCCGGCGGAGGTGGAGGAGCTCGTGACGCGCCGACGGGCGCAGATGCGTCGCATGGGCGCGGTCAACCCTGAGGCGCCCCAGGAATATCACGAGGTGAAAGAGCGCTACGAATTCCTCACCGAACAAGTGGCCGATCTCTCGCAGGCGGAGACCCAGCTGCGCCAGGTGATCGGCGAGCTCGATCAGATGATGCAGGATTCCTTCCTTAAGACGTTTGATGCGGTGGCCGTCGAATTCCCCAAGACCTTCAGCCAGCTTTTCGGCGGCGGCTCGGCCAAACTGCAGCTGACTGACCCGGACAACCTGAACGAGACCGGTATCGAGATACAGGCCCGCCTGCCCGGGCGGCGGGCGCAGCCGCTGGCACTGCTCTCGGGCGGCGAGCGCAGCCTGACCGCAGTGGCCCTGGTCTTTGCCCTGCTGCGCGTGGCGCCCACGCCTTTTTGCGTGCTCGACGAGGTGGATGCGATGCTCGATGAATCGAACGTCGGCCGCTTCCGCGAGATGCTCACTGAACTCAGCCGCAACACACAATTCGTAGTCATCACGCACAACCGCAATACCGTCCAGGCCTCGCAGGTCATCTACGGCATCAGCATGGGCCCGGATTCCGCCAGCCAGGTGATCAGCCTGCGGCTGGATGAAGTCGTCGCGCGATGAGCAGTGCATGACGGCCCCACGCCCGAAGGAAATCACTCTCGATCGCACGCGGCGCATGCTCGTCGTGGGTTGGCAGGATGGTCACCTAAGCGAATACGGCTGGCGCGGGTTGCGCGCCTCGTGCCCTTGCGCCGAGTGCGCCGGCGGCGATGAGAACATGGGCCGCCCGCCCGACCCGCGCGAGTTCTTCAAGACCGACTCCCCCGGCCCGCGCAACACGCTAAACGAGGTCGGCCTGGTGGGCAATTACGCCCTCACGCTCACCTGGGGCGACGGGCACCACGCCGGCATATTCAACTGGGCATTCTTGCGCGGCTTGTGCCCCTGCCCGCAGTGCTTCCCCTCTCAATCTTCCGTCTGAAGGCTTCACCGATCGCATCGCTCTTCGAATGTGGTCCCCCGCGCTCGCGGGATCCTTCGCGCGCTCACGCTAGGTCGCCCGCGCCGTCCAAGGTTGCAGGCATATGTAAGAGGGCGCGGCCCTTTGGCAGACCCGGCCGGCATTCTTCCATGAGCGATGGGCTCTAAGCGCGTGTTACAATCGCGCCGAGTAACACCGCATGGACCTCTCGCCCCACCTCACCAGCGTCCTCGATACACTGCCTCAGAAGCCCGGCTGCTACCTGATGAAAGACGCAGCCGCCAAAGTGGTTTACGTCGGCAAGGCGGTGAACCTGCGCAACCGAGTGCGCTCGTACTTCCACGCCGCGGCCGAGGCCACGCCCAAGACCGCGCAGCTTGTGCGCACGATCACGGATGTCGAATGGATCGTGGTCGGGTCGGAACTCGAGGCGCTGATCCTCGAGATGAAC
>MGOA01000146.1:0-1816 GCA_001796965.1 Chloroflexi bacterium RBG_16_64_43 | reverse complement strand
CCCAAGTACAACGTGCGCCTCAAGGACGACAAGCGCTACCCGTACATCAAAGTGCATTGGGCCGACCCCTTCCCCAAAGTGACCGTGACCCGGCAGATGGCGCAGGACGGCAGCCGCTACTTCGGCCCGTACACGAGCGTGTGGGCGGTGCATCAGACGCTCGACGTGCTGCGCAAGATCTTCCCCTACCTCACCTGCGACCGCGTGATCACCGGAGAGGACCGGCGCGCATGTCTGTGGTACGACCTGCACCTGTGCAGCGCGCCGTGCATCGGCGCAATTGCCCAGGCCGAATACCGGGCGACGATCGACGACCTGTGCCGCTTCCTGCAGGGCGAGACGGAAGCGGTAGTGACGCGCCTCAAGCAGGATATGGCCAGCGCCGCGGCGGCCGAGCGCTACGAGAAGGCGGGCGCGCTCCGCGACCAACTGCAGGCGATCGACCGAGTCGTCGAAAAGCAGAAGATCATTTCCAACGAACGAATGGACTCGGATGTGATCGCGCTGGCACGCGCGAACGGCGACGCGTGCGTGCAGGTGTTCCTCATCCGCAACGGGCGGCTAATCGGCCGGGAGTACTTCGTGCTGGAGGGAACGCAGCAAACCGACGAGGCCGAGGTCATGCGCCAGTTCCTGACCCAGTTCTACGACGAGAGCGCGCACATCCCGCCGCAAGTGCTTTTGCCCACGGAGGTGGACGAGGCGCGCATTATCGAGGAGTGGCTGCGCAGCCGGCGCGGCGGGGAAAAGACCGAGCTGGTGGTGCCGCATTCCGGGGTCGGGCGGGAGCTCCTGGACATGGCAACCGAGAACGCCAGCGAGACTCTGACTGCCCTGCGCGCACAGTGGGCGGCGGACCGCAACCGACAGGTGGAGGCCCTGGCCGAACTGCAAGGCGCCTTGGGGCTCGCCGCGCCGCCCGCGCGCATCGAGTGCTACGACATCTCCAACCTGCAAGGGACGGCCATTACCGCCAGCATGGTGGTGTTCGAACAGGGCGCGCCGCGCAAGGCCCATTACCGGCGGTTCCTCATCCGCAGCGTCGAGGGTCAGGACGATTTTGCCAGCATGCGCGAGGTGCTTGCACGGCGCTTCGCACGCTGGCGGGATATGACCGGCGAGGCGCTGCCGGTTGGGCGCAAGCCGGATGCATCGTTCTCGACACTGCCGGACCTGCTGCTCGTGGACGGCGGCAAGGGCCAGTTGGCCCAGGCGGCCGCAGTGCTCGAAGAGCACGGCCTGAACCAGCGCGTGGCGCTGGCTTCACTCGCCAAGCAACACGAGGAGATCTTCCGCCCGGGGCAACCCGAGTCTCTTTTCCTGCCGCGCAATTCGCAGGCACTCTACCTGGTGCAGCGCATTCGCGATGAGGCCCATCGCTTCGCAGTCAGTCATCATCGCGAGGTGCGCACCCGGATCGGGTTGGCATCCCAGTTGGACGCCATCCCCGGGGTTGGCCCCGCCAAGCGTAAAGCCCTGCTGGCAGCCTTCGGAGACCTCGGCGGGATTCGCGCCGCCTCGCTGGCTGAACTGGCGGCGGTTCCGGGCATCACAGAAAAGCTGGCCGTGACCATCAAGGAACGTCTATAATCCAAACGTGCGGTGTTCGCGCGGATGCGCGAGGCTGCAGATCGTTACCCCAGGCAACGGAGAAGCGCATGCCCAGAGGCAAGGAAACGCGTGAGGCACGCCGCCGGCGGGTGCAAAGCATCATCGCCGCAGTGATCGGGCTGCTCATCATTCTCACCATGCTCATCACCTCAATCCGTCCGTGATGGGTGATCCGCCACCCGTTCGAGCCCGGCCGCTTGGACTT
>MGOA01000145.1 GCA_001796965.1 Chloroflexi bacterium RBG_16_64_43 | reverse complement strand
CTCTTGGGTCACCGCCTGATAGTGGTCGAACTCCATCGTGAACACCCCGCGCCCCTGAGTGGAAGAGCGGAGCTGGGTAGCATAGCCGAACATTTCCGCCAGCGGCACGACCGCCCGCACGGCCTGGGCGGCGCCCGGGCGAGGCTCAATGCCCAGGATGTTTCCGCGCCGGGCCGAAAGGTTGCCCATGATGTCGCCCAGGTATTCCTCCGGCGTAACCACTTCGACCCGCATCACCGGCTCGAGCAACACCGGCGCGCCGCGCTGTACGCCTTCTTTGAAACCCAGCGAGCCGGCCATCTTGAAGGCCATTTCACTCGAGTCCACTTCGTGGTACGAGCCGTCAATCAACTTGACGGCGATATCCACCACCGGATACCCCGCCAGCACGCCGGCCTCGCCCGCCTCGCGCACCCCTTTTTCAACCCCGGGGATGTACTCGCGCGGGATCGACCCGCCGATGATCTTGTTTTCGAAGGTGATGCCCGAGCCGGGCAACCCCGGTTCGAGCGAGAGCACCACATGCCCGTACTGCCCATGTCCGCCGGTCTGCTTGACGTAGCGGTACTCCAGCTTGGGCACCGCGCGGGTAATCGATTCCTTGTAGGCCACGCGCGGCCGGCCGACATTGGCCTGGACGTTGAACTCACGGCGCATGCGATCGACCAGCACATCCAGGTGCAATTCGCCCATGCCGGCGATGATCGTCTGGCCTGTGTTCTCGTCTACCCGCACCTGGAAGGTGGGGTCTTCCTCCGAGAGTTTCTGCATCGCCTGCGCCAGCTTGTCTTGATCGGCGGCGCTGCGCGGCTCAATGGCCACCATGATCACCGGAGTGGGGAAGGAGATATTCTCCAGGACAATCGGGTTGCTCGTGGCACACAACGTATCCCCGGTGTAGGTGTCCTTCATACCCAGCACGGCGGCGATGTCGCCCGCCAGGATCTCGGTCATTTCCTCGCGCCGGTCGGCATACATGCGGATCAGCCGTCCCACGCGCTCGCGCTTGCCCTTGGTCGAATTGAAGACCGTCGTGCCTTGGGTGATCTTCCCCGAGTACACGCGGAAGTAAGCCAGCCGCCCGACATACGGGTCGGTCACGATCTTGAACACCAGCGCGCTGAGGGGCGCGCTTTCGTCGGCCGGGCGGATCTCTTCCTCGCCGCTGGACGGATGCACGCCGCGCACGGCCGGGATATCGAGCGGGGAGGGCAGGAAATCCACCACCGCGTCGAGCACCGACTGGATGCCTTTGTTGCGCAGGGCCGACCCGCACAGCACCGGTGCGGCCGTGCCGGCAATCACCGCCCGGCGCAGGGCCGCGCGCAGCTCGTCCGCGGAGATGGGCTTGGCCTCCAGATACTTGAGGGTCAGGGCCTCGTCCGTCTCAGCGATCTTCTCGACCATGCGCGCATGCTGCGCTGCCGCGAGCGGTTCCAGTTCCGGCGGGATCGGACCACGCTCGGGAGCCGCGCCTAATTCGTCGGGGTACAGAATGGCTTCGCCAGCCAAGAGATCGATCACCCCCCGAAACGACGATTCCGCGCCGATGGGCAATTGAATAGGGATCGCGTTCGCGCCTAGGCGCTCCTTGATGCTCTCGACTGAGCGCTCGAAGGAGGCCCCCACTCGATCCATTTTGTTAATGAAGCAGATGCGCGGCACCCCGTAGCGGTCGGCCTGACGCCAGACCGTTTCGCTCTGGGGTTCGACGCCCTGCACCGCGTCGAACACCACGACCCCGCCATCCAGCACCCTCAACGAACGCTGCACTTCGGCGGTGAAGTCGATGTGCCCCGGCGTATCGATGAGATTGACAAAATAGCCGCGCCACTCGGCGCTCACCGCCGCGGCCACGATGGTGATGCCGCGCTCGCGCTCTTGTTCCATCCAATCGGTGACGGTGGTGCCGTCATCGACCGAGCCCAGGCGGTGCGTCCGCCCGGTATAGAACAAGACCCGTTCGGTGGTCGTGGTCTTGCCGGCATCGATGTGAGCGATGATGCCGATATTGCGGACTCTCTCGAGCGGGATCTGGCGTGGCATGTGCGTCTCTCTCAGCGACCCGTGCAGCGCATGTTTCCGGTCGAACGTGCTGCCTGGCTCCCCCTGCGAGCCGCGCTGTCCGCCAGATAATTCGCTTAACCTCGTTACCAGCGATAATGGGCGAAGGCCCGGTTGGCTTCCGCCATCTTGTGCACTTCTTCGCGGCGCTTCACCGCCGAGCCCGTGTTGCCGGCCGCATCCAGCAGTTCCCCGGCCAGTTTCTCGCGCATCGACTTGCCGCCGCGGGCTCGGCTGGCGGCGATGAGCCAGCGCATGGCCAGGCTCTCACGCCGCGCGGGCTCCACCTCGACCGGCACCTGATACGTGGCGCCGCCAACTCGCCTCGGCTTCACCTCGACACTCGGGGCGACGTTCTTCAGCGCTTCCTCGAAGATCTCCATCGGCTCGCGCTTGCTGCGCTCCTGCACCAGGTCGAAGGCGCCGTAGACGATCGATGCGGCGGTGCTCTTCTTGCCCCGCCGCATAACCAGATGAATCATCCTCTGGACGACCAGGCTGCTGTAGCGAATGTCCGGCGGGGTTGGCCGGTTGACTGCCCGTTCACGTCGCGCCATTGTTTCTGCTCCCTAGCCGTGAGTCCAACCGGCAGCTTACTTGCCGGATTCCTTCGGGCGCTTGTTACCGTACTTCGAGCGGCTCTGGCGGCGCGCCTCGACACCGGTGGTGTCGAGCGTTCCGCGCACGATGTGGTAGCGCACGCCGGGCAAATCCTTGACTCGTCCGCCGCGCACCAGCACCACCGAATGCTCCTGCAGCGAATGCCCTTCGCCGGGAATGTAGGCGGTGACCTCAATGCCGTTGGTCAGGCGCACGCGGGCGATCTTGCGCAGCGCCGAGTTCGGCTTCTTGGGAGTCATGGTCCGCACCACCGTGCACACGCCGCGCTTCTGCGGCGCACCGCGTGGCTGGCGAATGCGGCGCTGGCGCCGTGAGTTGAGCGTGTAGAGCAGGGCCGGCGCTTTGCTCTTGGCCCGCTTGGTGCTGCGCCCCTTGCGCACGAGCTGGTTAATCGTCGGCAATTTCAGCCTCCCTGACAGCCACGCCGGGCATTCCGTCCGGCCGCGGGCCTTTCCGAGCTTGTCCTTGGCAGTAGGGGAGGCCATCGAGAGTACGCGATGGCCTCGCCCCAGGCGATTCGCTATTCAATTCGAGAGGGCCGACGAACCCGCCCACTCGGCTGAGAGTCATACGACGGGCGTCAATTCTACCACGCGGGTCGGCACGCGTCAAGCCGATTTGCCGGGCTCCGCGCCGAGGGGTCAGTCACCATCCAAGGAGAGCAGGCCGAATCCGATACGCGGTGGACGGGCCTTCTCCTCGTCCTTGCCGAAGCGCACGGTCTCCCCACCCTCGCCGACGGCCTCGACCGAGAGCCCGAGGCTCTGCAGCTCTTTCACCAGCACTCGGAAGGAGGCCGGAATGCCGGGCTCCTCAATCTTCTCGCCCTTGACAATCGCCTCATATGCTTTGACCCGGCCTTGGACGTCGTCCGACTTGACCGTCAGCATTTCCTGCAACGTGTATGCAGCGCCGTACGCCTCGAGCGCCCACACTTCCATCTCGCCGAAGCGCTGGCCGCCGAATTGCGCCTTGCCGCCCAGCGGCTGTTGCGTAACGAGCGAGTACGGGCCGGTTGAGCGGGCGTGGATCTTATCTTCCACCAAGTGATGCAGCTTTAGCATGTACATCACGCCCACGGTGACCGGTTGATCAAAGGCTTCGCCGGTCTTTCCGTCACGCAAACCTTGTTTGCCGAGGATGGGAGAGGGCGCGCCGGTGGCCAGCGTGTGCTCCTCCGATTTCTGGCGCAACCCGGCCAGGTCGGCCCCGCCGGCTTCGACCCCCAGGCTGGCCAGCCACAATCGCAGCCCGGCCGCCACGGCCTGTTCGTCCACCGCGGTTTGTGCCAGACGCGGCAGCTTCGAGTCCTCGTACACCAGCACATCCTCGGCCTTGATGTTCTTTTCGCGCAGCCATTCGGAAAGGGCCGCGCGACGGGCATAGGTCGCGTCCGTAGCAATCAGGTCCGCCTTGAATCCGCGGCGCGGCAGCCAATCTTCAAGGTACAGGCGCCGTACCTCATCGTCATCCACCATCGTTTCGCTGTCGACACCTTGCTTGGCAATCCACTCCCAGGCTCGGCGGGTCATTTCGGCCCAGGACTGGTCGATGAGCCAGGCCCGTGACAGTTCCGCCTCGATTTCGAGCTCGTCCGCGCCATCGAAGACGGGCGAGGTGGCACGGAACCCGAGATGGGTGGCGGCCCAGCCGAGGTGCGTCTCCAGGATCTGCCCGATGTTCATGCGCCCTGGAACGCCCAGCGGATTGAGGATGATGTCGACCGGCGTTCCGTCGTCGAGGTAAGGCATGTCTTCAACCGGCACGACTTTGGAGACCACGCCCTTGTTGCCATGGCGCCCGGCCATCTTGTCGCCCTCGGTGATCTTGCGCCGCTGGGCGACGGCCACCCGCACCATCTTTTCCACGCCCGCGGGCAGATCGTGGTGCTCGTCGCGTGTGAAGACCCGCACATCCACCACCTTGCCGCGCTCGCCGTGCGGCAGCCGCAGCGAGGTGTCTTTCACGTCGCGCGATTTCTCTCCGAAGATGGCCCGCAGGAGTTTCTCTTCCGGCGAGAGTTCCTTCTCGCCCTTGGGGGTAATCTTGCCGACCAGAATGTCGTTAGGTCCCACCTCGGCGCCGATGCGCACGATGCCGTGTTCGTCGAGGTCCTTGAGGGCCTCTTCGCCCACGTTGGGGATGTCGTAGGTGATTTCTTCCGGCCCGAGTTTGGTGTCGCGGCTTTCCACCTCATGCTTCTCGATATGGATCGAGGTGAACTTATCGTCCTGCACCAGGCGTTCCGAGATGAGCACGGCGTCTTCGTAGTTGCCGCCCTCCCACGAAAGGAAGGCCACCACCACGTTCTGGCCGAGGGCCAGCTCCCCCAATTCGGTCGAGGACGAGTCGGCAATGACGTCGCCGATGCGCACGCGCTGCCCCTTGACCACTGCCGGGCGCTGGTCGATGCACGTGCTCTGGTTGGAGCGGGTGTACTTGCGCAGCTTGTAGGTGCGCTTGCGGCTGCCGGCCTGGACGACGATTTGCTCGCTGGTGACGGAGATCACCTGGCCTTCGACATCCGCGAGGATCACCTGCCCGGAGTCGAGCGCCGCCTGGGGTTCGATACCCGTGGCCACCACGGGCACCTCCGGGCGGATGAGTGGAACCGCCTGAGCTTGCATGTTCGAGCCCATCAGCGCACGGTTGGCATCGTCGTGCTCGAGGAAGGGAATCAGCCCGGCGGAGATGCCCACGATTTGGCGCGGGGCCACGTCCATGTAATCGATTTGCTCGGGGGAGGAAAACAGAAAGCGCGAGTGATTGCGGCACGAGGCACGCTGACGCACGAATTCGCCTTCTTGAGTGAGCGGCGCATTGGCCTGGGCGATGATGAACTTGTCCTCGGTGTCGGCCGAGAGGTAGACCACCTCGTTCGACACGGTGGGCACGATGGCCACCTCGCCGCCGCGTGCGGTCAGCTTCTTGGCGATATCTGCGCTGATCGCATCCCCTGCGTGCCCGATCGCTTTTCCGTTTGCGTCGGCCACATCTTCGCGCAGATGGCGGCCCAGGAGCTGCGGGCTGCCGGCCGGAAGCGTGCGATACACCTTGCGATAAGGGGTTTCGATGAAGCCGAACGGGTTGACCTTGGCGTACGAGGCCAGGCGCCCGATCAGGCCGATGTTCGGACCCTCGGGCGTCTCGATCGGGCAAATGCGCCCGTAGTGCGAGTGGTGCACGTCACGCACATCAAAGCCGGCCCGCTCGCGCCGCAGGCCCCCCGGGCCGAGGGCCGAGAGGGTCCGCTTGTGGCGTAGTTCGGCCAGCGGGTTGGTCTGATCCATGAACTGCGAGAGTTGGCTCGACCCGAAGAACTCGCGCACGGCGGCCACGATCGGGCGGATGTTAATCAGGTTCATCGGCGAAACCGATTCCTGATCGCGAATCGACATGCGCTCACGCACCACCCGTTCGGTCCGCCGCAGGCCGATGCGCATCTTATTCTGAATGAGCTCGCCCACAGTCTTCACCCGGCGGTTGCCCAGGTGGTCGATGTCGTCGGGCTGCTCCAGACCGTTGTTAATGAGGATCAGCCGCTCAATGAGACGGATCACGTCCCAGGTGGTTACCGTGCGGTGGCCAAGGCGCACATGGGTATGCAGGTCGAGCTTCTGGTTGAGCTTGTATCGCCCGACCCGCTCCAGGTCGTAGCGCCGCTGGTCGAAGAGCTGCTCGCGCAAATACTGGCGCGCGTTGTCCAGCGTCGAGGGATCTCCCGGGCGCATGCGCTTGTAGAACTCGATCAGCGCCTCGTCGGCAATGGTGCGCCCCTCTTTCACTTCCCAGGTCGGTTCCTGCTTGAGGGTATTCTCAATGTAGGAACGGTCGGGGTTGGAATCGGCGTCTTTGAAGAGCTCACGGATAGCCTCTTCCGACCCGTCGCGCAGCGGCGATTCGCTGATGCCGTCGGAGATGGCGGTCATCGCGCGCAAGAGCATGGTGACCGGCACGGTGCGCTTGCGGTTGAAGCGCAGGGTCAAGTAGTCGGACTTGCGCGTCTCGAATTCCATCCACGCGCCACGGTCGGGGATGAGCTTGGCCGAGGCGAGGCGCCGCCCGCTGGTGCGGTCTTCGGCCGCTTCGAAATACACACCGGGCGAGCGGATGAGCTGAGACACCACCACGCGCTCGCTACCGTTGACAATGAAGGTGCCCTTCTCGGTCATCAACGGCAAGTCGCCGATGAAGATGTCTTGCTTGATCGGCTCGGGAACTTCCGGCCCGATGAGCAAGACCGAAACGTAAAGCGGCGCGGCAAAAGTAATGTCGCGCTCGAGGCATTCCTCGATGCCGTACTTGGGCGTCTCAAACCAGTACTTCAGGCCCCATTCGCGGGCCTCCGGGCTGTTGCCTGGAAAGTACAGGCGCATCCCCTTGTTGAACGACTCGATCGGGGAGATTTCGTCGAACAGTTCCGCCAGCCCTTCCTTCTTAAACCACTCGAAGGAATCGAGTTGGACTTCAATGAGCTTAGGCAGCGGGTGCAGATCTGGGATGCGGGCGTAGGATTTCCGGCCCCATTGCGGCATAGGACACTCCTAGACTTCGGGCGCAGGAAAACGCTTCTCCCCTGGCGCAAGGGGAGAGACGAAATGTGGCCAATGAGGTGGACGTGTGTTCAATCCAGACGTAGGCGAACGGGTATTATAGCGCCCATATGCGCGGGAGTCAAGTGTCACCGGCTGGGTGCGGGGGCCCCCGGACAGGGATTGCAGGTAATTCTGCTCCCGCCCGTTCTTTCGTTGCAGACTCCCGCCTGCATCGATGACCGCTCGCCCTCGGGCCCGGCAAGAAAAGCCACCTTGCCGATCCTCTTCGGAATGGCAGGT
>MGOA01000144.1:5790-14722 GCA_001796965.1 Chloroflexi bacterium RBG_16_64_43 | reverse complement strand
AGTAGGCTTTGAGCGTCACCACCGCTTGCGCCTCGCCCAGGTCCGTCACCACCGTGACCGGCACATGCAGGTAGCGTGCGGCTTGCTCCAGGCGATTGCGCGCCACGCCGTAGGGATAGACCCGGATCGGTTGGCGGCGGCTGGCCGGCATGTGCGGCGGCGTGGGTGAGAAGGGCAACGCCTCACCCGCGAGGCTGGGCGGTTCGGCCGCCAGTGGCCGCGGGCGATGGGCTCCGCCCCAGGGCATGCTCCCCTCCGCGTTCGGGCTGGTGCGCGTTCGTCGGCCGGGCGGGGGCTCGAGGGACAGGGCCTCGATATGTACCTCGTTGTGCTCGTCGCGGTAGCGCAGCTGGGGCGGCAACGGCCGCCCGCGCAGTACGGCATCCACCGCCGCCGCCACATCCAGATGAATGGCCAGGCGCTCGCGGTCCTGAATCTCAATCAAGATGTCGAAGGTGGGTGGGGCGCGCCGCTCGAGGACGGTCTTTTGTGTTCCGCGGCGGCGGGCCTCTTCATCCGAAAGGGTGACCGACTCGATCCCGCCCACCAGGTCGGCCAGGGTAGGGTTGAGCAGGATGTTGTCGAGCGTGATGCCGTGGGCCGTTCCGATGAGTTGCACTCCGCGCTCGGCAATCGTGCGCGCCGCAGCCGCCTCTAATTCGCGCCCAATCTCGTCGATGACGATCACCTCGGGGTTGTGGTTCTCCACCGCCTCGATCATCACTTCGTGCTGCAAGGAGGGCTGGCGGACCTGCATGCGCCGGGCGCGCCCTACGGCAGGGTGGGGCACGTCGCCGTCGCCGCCGATTTCGTTGGAGGTGTCGACGATCACCACCCGCTTGTCGTCCGCCAGAATGCGAGCGGCCTCACGCAGCATGGTGGTCTTGCCGATGCCCGGGCGCCCCAGCAGCAACAGGCTCTTGCCGGAGGCGACGAGATCCTCAATGATGTCGATGGTGCCGTAAACCGCACGCCCCACGCGGCAGGTGAGCCCCACAATGTGGCTGCGCCGGTTGCGGATGGCGGAGATGCGGTGCAGCGTGCGTTCCATGCCGGCCCGGTTATCGGCATCGAACTCGCCGATGCGGCTGACGACAAAGTCGATTAGTTCGCGGGTCACTTCCTTTTCGTCAAGTACCGTCTCGCCGTCCAGGTAGCGCGCCGTCGGGACCCGCCCCAGGTCGAGGATGACCTCCAAGAGCTCATCCCAACGGTCCACGCGATGCAGCGATTCGCTGATCGTGGATGGCAGGACCTCCAGCATGGCGTTTAGGTCGTCGGTTATCTTGCGTTGGGTCATGGAAGGGAACTCTCGCCGGATGAGGGTGGGCGCCTTAGCCGTGGCCGCGGATGGGCGTGGCTCGCGTGGCACCGTGTTCGATGGCGGGTGCGCTCAAAGGTCGCGGCTCGCTGATTGGGACGACGATGCGCCGCACCAGAACGGCCTGTTCGCCCCGGCGCGTGAGGCCGGCCTCCTCCAGAATCGGCCCAAGCCAGTTCTGGTACGAACGCACACATACGTAAGCCGGCCGCGCATCCGTCGGCCGCAAGTTGGCCAAGATCGAGTGCATCGCCTCGGCCACATCGCGCGCGGCCGGGTGAAAGAACGGTTCGAGCCAGATGCCTCGTGGGCCGGATTGCACGTCGATCGAACCGACCAAGTCGCCCTCCTGGAACAAGACCCAGCCGCGCGCCTCGCGCGGAGCCGGTTCGACCTGCTGAATGAGGGCCGGCACCACGGCCGCATAGAGGCTGCGCACGGTGAGCAGGTCTCGCGCACGCTGCGGGCGCAGCACACCAGCGGGGGGCGTGCGCACAGTGCGCGGCTGATCGAGCGCCCATACGGCCTGGCGCGCATAAACCGCGAAACTCTCTTGGCGCAAGTAGCCAAAGACCGGGCTGCCCTCTTCAGCCTCCGCTAGCAAGTGCTGCGCACCCCGCCGTCCTGCCTCGCGCAGCAATCCCTCGACCAGCGAACCACAGTCGCGCGCGTCGAGGAACTGGCGCGGGGCCAGGAACATCAATCGCGCAAGCGGCGAGCCCTCGCCGTGCCGCAGTTGAGCATAGGCCTCCGCGCCATGCGGGCCGTCCCACACATACGTTCGCGCCAATATGCCGGGAAATAGGCTGGCCCAGAAGGCGGTCGGGAGTGAGCGCACCTCGCGGGTCAGCGCCAGACGCGTGTCGAGACACAGCCCGTGCTCGGCGAGCCGTCGTAACCCGGCCAGGTCGTGAAGCTCGAAGGGGCGAATCATCGTCCGCCAGATTGCCTTGGAGTGCCGTAATCTGCGTGCGTCGTGGTCGTCACGCGCCCTGCGTGCACAGACGCAGGAAGTAACGATGGAACCGATCGTCACCGGTCAACTCGGGATGGAAAGAAGTTGCCAGCCACCGTCCCTGGCGCGCAGCGACGATCGTGCCATCTTGTAGGCGGGCCACTACCTCGACTCCGGCCCCCACCCGCTCGATGAGTGGCGCGCGAATGAAGATGGCGGGGAAGGGGCCTTCCCGCCCATCATCAACTCCCGATAGGGCCGGTGCCTGCAGAAGGACCTCGAAGCTATCCACTTGCCGGCCGAAGGCATTGCGGCGGATGGTGATATCCATCAATTCGAGCAGCGGCTGCGCGCGCCGGGCATCGCGCGAGAGCAAGATGGCCCCAGCGCAGGTTCCCCACACGGCATGCTGGTGTGCAAACGCACGCAGCGGATCGATCAAACCGAAATCCACCGCCAGCTTGCCGATGGTCGTCGATTCTCCTCCCGGGATGATCAGGCCGAGCAGGCCATCGAGGTGCGCTGCCAGGCGCACCTCGATGGGCACGACGCCGATGCGGTGCAGAACGGCGCCATGTTCTGCAAAATCTCCTTGTAGCGCGAGTACCCCAATACGCATAGGCCTCTCACGGCCCGCCGGCGCGTGGTGCAGGTCCAGTGGCGGCTACCAACCCCGCCCGGCGATCAACTCCTCTTTCGGAATGGCGCTGATTTGTCGCCCGACCATCGGCTCGCCCAAGTCGCGGCTGACTTCAGCCAGGATGTGCGGCTCGCGGAAGTGAGTCACCGCTTTAACAATTGCGGCGGCGCGTTTGGCCGGATCGCCGGACTTGAAGATGCCCGAGCCGACAAACACGCCATCCACCCCGAGCTGCATCATCAGGGCTGCATCGGCCGGCGTAGCCACGCCGCCCGCGGCGAAGTTGACCACCGGCAGGCGTCCCAGGCTCTTGGTCTCGAGGACCCACTCGTAGGGGGCGCCGATCGACTTGGCGTAGGCCATCAGCTCCTCGTCGGCCATCGATTGCAGGCGGCGGATCTCGCCCAGCACGGCGCGCGCGTGGCGCACCGCCTCGACCACATCGCCGGTGCCCGCCTCGCCCTTGGTGCGGATCATGGCGGCACCTTCGCCGATGCGCCGCAAGGCTTCGCCCAGGTTGCGCGCACCGCACACGAAGGGCACGCCAAACGGATGTTTAAGGATGTGGTGCTCTTCGTCGGCGGGCGTCAGGACCTCGGACTCATCGATGAAGTCGACGCCGATTGCCTCCAGTACCTGGGCTTCGACGAAGTGGCCGATGCGGCATTTGGCCATGACCGGAATGGTGACGGTCTCCATGATCTGCTGGATGAGTCCCGGGTCGCTCATGCGCGCCACGCCGCCCTGGGCGCGAATGTCAGCCGGCACGCGTTCCAGGGCCATCACCGCGCAGGCCCCCGCCTCTTCCGCGATGCGGGCGTGATCGGGCGTGACCACGTCCATGATCACACCGCCCTTGAGCATTTGCGCCAGCCCCTTCTTAACGGTGAAGGAGCCTTGTTGCTTGTCCATAACTGATGCTCCTGGTGCGCTTCCGCCGCCCACGCCGTGATGGAGATGACCGAGGAGTGCCCGAGGAAGATGCACCGAGTGGGCAGGCCGCGCAGCGCATAGTGAAGTCGCGAACCTCGCTGCCTGATTCTACCACGTCGCCTCCGGCGGACTGTATAATCCAAGGCATGTTGCCTGATCTGGCGCTCGGCGATGTCGTGCGGATGCGCAAACCGCATCCTTGCGGCAGCAGCGAGTGGAGTGTGGTCCGCTTGGGGGCGGATATTGGGTTGACCTGCCGCGGCTGTGGACATCGCATTCTCCTATCGCGCCGCGATCTCGCCAAGCGCATGAAGCACGGGGCCAACCGAGGATTGCATGAACCCACGGCCTCCTAACGGAACTCCGCGTATTCTGATTCTCTTCTCAGATACCGGCGGCGGACATCGCAGCGCGGCCGAAGCCGTCGTCGAAGCCTTCGAGGACGCTCATCCGGGCCAGGCCGCGATGGACATGGTGGACGTCTTCGTCGCGTATGCTCCTTATCCACTGAACCGTATGCCCAAGTGGTATCCGCGCCTCGTCCGCTGGCCGCAGGCGTGGGAGTTGGGCTACAAGGCCAGCGATGGGCATAGTCGGGCGCGTGCCATTACCGCCACCTTCTGGCCGTGGGTCCGCAATGCGGCGCGCCAGTTGGTTCGCGAGCATCCCGCAGACTTGGTGGTCAATTTCCATCCGCTGTTCAATGCGCCGGTGTTGCGCGCGCTCGGCAAACGGCGGCCACCGTTCATCACCCAGGTCACCGATCTTGTCTCGACCCATGCGCTGTGGTACCACCGGCGGACCGATTTGTGCCTGGTCCCGACCGAGGAAGCACTCCGGCGCGGATTGCGCTTCGGGATGCAGGCGGATCGGATGCGGGTGGTTGGCCTTCCGGTGAACAAGCGCTTTTGCGCACCGCCGGGCGATAAGACCGACCTGCGGCGAGAGTTGGGTTGGACAAATGACGTGCCAACAGTGCTGCTGGTCGGTGGCGGCGAAGGAATGGGCCCGGTATTCTCGACCGCACGCGCTATTGCCGAATGCAACAGGAATTGCAGTATTGTGGTAGTAGCAGGAAGAAATGCCAGGCTTCGAGCACGCCTCGAAGCGGTTTCGTGGGAGATTCCTACCCACATCTACGGATTCGTGAGCGAGATGCCCGCGATGATGCGGGCCGCCGACATTCTGGTGACGAAGGCTGGGCCTGGAACAATCAGCGAGGCGCTCAACGCGGGGTTGCCAATGGTCCTGTACAGCCGCCTGCCCGGTCAAGAAGAGGGCAACGTTCAATACATAGAAGACGAGGGCGCGGGTGTGTGGGCGCCTGGCCCGCGCAACGCGGCCCAGGCCGTTGCCCATTGGCTGGCCTCACCCGATGAGTTAACGCGCTACGGCGAGACGTGTCGGCGCATCGCTCGCCCGATGGCCGCCGTGGATGCGGCCGAGGCGGTGTGGCAGGTGCTGGCTCAGACCTCGATCGCCTCCTTGAAGTCGTAGATCCCATCGCGGAGCGGCCACAGCCGTCGGCAGGTGGAGCAACGCAGGCCGCCAGATTCATGACTTGGCGCAACTTGCTCCAGGATTGACCCCCCACACGCGGGGCATTGGAAGAATCCCTTGGCCGTTGTCGACGCGCCGAGGGCGCTCGTCCTCGCAAACACGCTTGGCGAGAGCTGCCAGAGATCACCGGTGGTGCCTGCCCATCGATCGAGAGCCACGAGCACGCGCGTGGGCAGCGCGCGCTTCATCCAGCCGAGGCGGAAATGGGAGACGGTGACCTGCTGTTCGAGGCGGAACCCGGCCCGGGAGAGCCAGGCGCGCACGGCGCGTGGATGAAAATCGAAGTTGAGCGGGGCGAATTCGATCGGCTCGAGGGTGAACGGGCTCCAGGTCTGCCGGCGAAGCGCGTAGCGCGCAATGGCTTTGAGATTGTGTTTGTTGGCGTACTCCAGCAGGAATACCGCCCTTTCTGCGAGGACGCGCCGGATTTCGATCAGCGCCTCGGCGGGCCGGGCCAGGTGGTGTAGCGTGCGGATGAGCGTGGCGCCGTCGAACAGCCCGTCGACGAACGGCAGGCGGTAGATGTTCGCGGCAACATACGTGTAACGTGGTTCATCGCCGAGTCGCTCGCGTGCCTGGGCGAGCTGGGTCCGCGAGTAGTCGAGCAGGACGATCCGATCGTAGCCGGTGTAGCGGGATGTGTTGCGCCCCGCACCGGCGCCCAGCTCGAGCAGCAGCCGGCCGCTGCGCGGCAGCAGCCTGCGCAGCGTTTGCGCTTCGCAGGCATCCTCATAAGCGCGCTGCCCACGCTCCCAGAACTCCTCTTGATAGTGAGAGCCTTCGTAGTCGCAGACCGGGGGCAATGAGTTCATCCTCGCGATGATAACGCAAACGAGCCGCTCACGTGAGCGGCTCGTTGATTTCCGGCGGGAAGCACTTTCAGGGAATGGTGATCGAAAAGTTTGAGAACGCCGCTTGCACGCCGCGTTGGATGACTCCCAGCCCGATCTTGCCGGAGGTCACAGGCGGCAAGTCGCGAGTGAGGGAGAACTTGCGGCTTTCCAGCAGTCGCTCGTCGATGATCGGCTTGTCAAGGGTCAATGTCGCGGCGCGAATGCCGGCATCGCCGTAGATGTCGATCCGGTGTCCGTCTTGGGACGAGACGAAGCGCATCGTGTTGATCGTGTCGCCGCCATAGAAGGGGCCGTCGTCCGCGAAATTGAAGAGCCATGGAGCGGTCCTGCTCACCGGGATGAACTCGACGACGAAGAAGTTGGCGCCGTCGATCGGGGCGGCGGTCCAGGCGAAGGCCAGGAAATAGTCCTGCCCGCGATCGGGAATATTGTTGTCGTTCTGGTCGTCGAAGCGCAAGATGACCGCCATGTAGCGGTCGGTCGGGCCCTTGATCCATTGCCCATCCACGGTGAAGTCGTAGTCGGTCAGGATGCCGCAATGGGTGCAGACCGAGAAGCACATCGGGGCGATGGTCACGTCAATGTCGGCGCAGTCCTTGAACGGACCCACCAGAAGCTGATTGCCGCCAATAGTAACGCCGTCGAAGACTGACCAGAACCCCTGGTCTTGTGAGAAGTTGTCGCTAAAGGAGGAGCCGGAGGCGCCGGTGTTGCCGGTTGTGCCGCCCGGTTCCTGGGTGGCTGCGGGCAGGAGCGGCTCTCCCCCCGCCTGGGCAGTGAGCTGCGCGACCAACGCATCGTTGGTCGCTTGAAGGCTGTCGCCCCCGGTGGTGCCGGTGCTATTGCTGGTGCTCGTGCTGCAGGTTATGGCTGCCAGCGCGAGCAGTGAGATCACGAAGATGAATGCACGCGAGCCTGTGGAGGTGCGCGGTGATCTGGACATTCTCCTCCTTAAGGAAGAATAATACATGGGCGGCGGCGATCACGCGATTGGGCAGGACTGAACCGATTGTCTTCGCGGCCGAAGCAGGATCGGCTGCGGTGCGATGTGCGGGCAGTGTATCACAGCCGGGGGGCTCGGACAACGCCGACACAGGCCCCAGCGCCGCTTGCCAGCCGAAAGGGGTGGTGTTTCACGTGCAACAATCCGCGGCGGTCACTCCGCCGGCAAATTGAAGTAGTTGTAGGTGGCCCGGGAAATATCAGCCAACACGCGCGAATCTCGCTCCCACACCATGCCGCCCTCTTTCCACAGGAAAACGGCCAGGACATAATCGCCGCCAGGGGTAAAGACGACCCCCGCGTCGCTCAGAGCCCCCAGCCCCACGGACTCCTCGGTCCAGCCGTGCTTATGGGCGACCCGCGTACCGTCGGGCACCCCGGCCTCGATCAACACGCCGATCTTGTTGCGTGAGAGCACATCCAGCATGCGGCCACACACTTCAGGCGAAAACTGCTCTGGGAAGACGACCCGCAAGGTGCCGCCCCCTTGAGTGCAGCGGTAGATGTCTGCCAGCAGCGAGCCGATGTCGGTCGGGGTGGTCTGGATGTAAACATCGGGACGGGTGTTGACGTCGCTGCGCTGGTTGGCGGGGGTAGTGAAGATGCGCAGCACCGGGGCGTCCTTACGATATAGGCCGGCCAAGAAGGTGCTTTCCAGGCCAAGTTCGCGCAGCGCCTCGGTCACCAGCAGCGGGCCGCGCGCTTCGTCTATGCGCTCCATCAGCCAATCGGCGGGATCATTCCCCGAAAGGGTGATCATTTCCTCCAGCCATCGCGCGGCTTCGGGGTCGAGATCCTCCCCCAGGTAGCGATAGACGCCGACCATGACGCCGATCTTGGCCAGGCTGGCGGCGGAGAAAGCCACATCCGGCTCGCGCGGCAAGTCCTCCCCGCCCAGTGTGACCATGTGCAACTCGCTGGCGTTGCGCAAGTCGAGCAGGTACAGATCGAGCAAGCCGTCATAGCCGGCCACTTGCAGTATCTGCTGGATCATGGTTTGCAGCGTGTTGAGCGGCGGAGTGCTGATCCGCCCGGAGTTGAGCGGCAGGTTGATTTGGCGCAGGGAAGGCGAGCGCATCGCGCTGGCCATCCGTTCTTCTGCCTGGGGCTGGTTGAGCACCGTGCCGGGCACCCCGCCGGTGAAATTGGGCGTGCCCGGTATCGGCTGGGGTGGCATCCCCGGCTGATCGTAGCGCGCGGCGATGTCTTCGAGCACGGCTCGCAGTTGAGTCGGCGAGTACTCCGCCTTGAGCGGGACCGTGCTGCTTTGACCTGGGCGCTTCCAGAGGAACTCCCAGAATCCGGGCCAGAACGGCCCTTCCGTGCGATAGAGGTCGGCGCTGGCCAGCATCGTTTCGAGATCGAGGGCGAAGCCCATAGCCGAAGGAGGCACGAAGAACAGGCTCTCTTGATAGTGCAACTCCAGCGGGGCGCCGTACACCTGCACCAAGCGTTGACCAGCCTCTTCCGGTGTCAGCCCGCCGACCTGGATGCCAGCCACCTCCAGCCCTTGCGGGAAGCGTGCGCGTTGCCGGCTGTAAGCCACCAACTCAACAAATGACAGCGCAACCGCCGTGAGCAATGCGGCGATGGAAAACCAGCGAATGACTGACCCTGATGAACGCACAACGGCCTCCAAGCGGCTGGGAAGTATAGCATACGGGCTG
>MGOA01000144.1:0-5564 GCA_001796965.1 Chloroflexi bacterium RBG_16_64_43 | reverse complement strand
CGGCCCGGTTGGTGCGTGGCCAACGGATCACCTGAGGATCGACCCAGGGGTTCGAGAGCCCCGCTACGCGGACATGATTTTGACACGATTGATGGCTCATGCTATGATGGGCGCACGCTGGGGTGTGTTTTCGTCATTCATTATAGTGGGTCTCACCCGGCGACCGGTCTCATCGCTCTATCGTCATTCCAACAGTCCCTGTTACTCGCCTCGCGCATATTGCGAGGGGTTCGCACCCCTGGGAATGAATCGATGAGTGCGCTTGAGGGCGGCCAGCCGGCCGCCCTCATTCATTTGGAGCGAACTCATGAGCACCGATTTCATAGCACGTCTGATCGGCATGGTCGGTTTTGCGATCGGCGGCTTATATCTCGGCGTGTCGCTCTCGGTCTTGGCCGAGGCCGGCCCGCGCGAATTGTGGGCGATGGTGTTTGCCCTGGTGGGAGCACTGCTTGGGCTGGTGGTGACTCCTTTCCTCACGACCCGCCCCATCCGCGGGGCGCGGCGTCTGTTCAGCCGCCTGCCAGCACAGACTCTGGCGGCCGCACTCATCGGGCTGATCGGCGGGTTGATCGTTGGGGCGCTCGTCTCACTGCCGCTCTCGCTGCTGCCTCCGCCCTTCGCCAGTTTCCTGCCGCTGGTGAGCGCCGCCCTGTTCGGCTACTTCGGCGTGGCGCTCTTCGTCCTGCGCCAGAACGACGTCTTTGCCTTCCTCAGCCTGCGCTTCTCGGGCGCCAGCGCCGCGTCGGGCGCGGAGGGGCACACCATCCTGCTCGACACGAGCGTGATCATCGATGGCCGCGTGGCTGACGTAGCGGCCACCGGGTTCTTGCAGGCCACCCTGCTCGTGCCGCGATTCGTGCTCAACGAACTCCAATACATTGCCGATTCGGCGGATGCCATGCGCCGCCAGCGCGGGCGGCGCGGTCTCGACATTCTCAACCGGCTACAGAAAGATCGCCGCGCGCCGCTGCGCATCACCGACCTGGATGTTGAAGACGTGCGCTCGGCCGATGAGAAGCTGGTCATCCTGGCCAAGCAGTTGCGCTGTCCGATTCTAACCAACGACTACAACTTGAACCGCGTGGCCGAACTGCAAGGGGTCACCGTGCTCAACCTGAATGAGCTTGCCAATGCGCTGCGCGCAGTTTTCCTCCCGGGCGAAGCGATCGAGGTGCGAGTGATCCAGGAGGGCAAAGAGGCTGGCCAGGGCGTAGGTTACCTTGAAGATGGCACGATGGTAGTGGTAGACGAAGGCCGTCGCCACATCGACCGAACGATTCCGGTCGTCGTCACCAAGGTGCTGCAGACCACAGCCGGGCGGATGATCTTCGCTCGCGTCGACAGTTCGGTCGCCTCAGGTAACGCGCACTAGGTGGCCGGCCGAGCGGCGGCGCGAGGTGTTGCGCGGTCGCACGCCACGCATCGCCGGCCGGCGCACACGCAGGGAGACCTCATGGCACTCATCGTCTACAACAGCCTGACGCGGAAGATGGAACCCTTCGTGCCGCTGGTCGAGGGCCAGGTGCACATGTATGTGTGCGGCCCGACCGTGCAGGATTATGCCCACATCGGCCACGCCAAGACCTACATCTCCTTCGACACCATGGTGCGATACTTCCGCCACCTGGGGCTGCAGGTGCGCTATGTGCAGAATATTACCGACGTCGGCCACCTGCTGGATAGCGGGGAGGATCGCATCCTGCGCGGCGCAGCGCGCGCCAAACTGGAACCGATGGAACTGGTGGAGCGCTACATGCGCTCCTACTTTGAGGACATGGATGCGCTGGGTGTGGGGCGCCCGGATATATCGCCGCGGGCTTCGGGCCACATTCCCGAGCAGATCGAACTGACCAAACGATTGTTGGCGGCCGGACACGCCTACGAGGTCAACGGCTCGGTCTATTTCGATGTGCGTTCGTGGCCGCAATACGGCAAGCTTTCCGGGCGGCGAATCGAGGAACAAGAAGAGGGAACGCGCGTAGCGGTGCGCGAGGAGAAGCACTACCCGGAAGACTTCGCGTTGTGGAAGAAGGCTGAGCCGGACCACATCTTGCGCTGGCCCTCGCCCTGGGGCTGGGGTTACCCTGGCTGGCACGTCGAATGCTCGGCCATGGCCGCCAAGTACCTCGGTGAGACGTTCGACATCCATGGCGGCGGCATCGAGAACATCTTCCCGCACAACGAGTGCGAGATAGCCCAGGCCGAAGCGGCCTTCGGCGCCACCTTTGCCCGCTATTGGCTGCTGACGGGCTCGCTTACGTTGGACGGGGTCAAGATGAGCAAGAGCCTGGGCAATTTCGTCACCATAAAGGATGTGCTCAAGCAGCATCGTCCGCAGGCCGTCCGCTTTTTCACCTTCTCCAGCCACTACCGCAGCCCGGTCGACTACTCAGAAGAAGCCCTCGTCGCCGCCCAGCGTGGGTGGGAACGGCTCGTCGGGCCGTATCTCACCGTGCGCGAACGGCTCATCCAAGCGGGCCTGCCCGCCGAGCGCAGCAGGACCATCGAGGGATTCGTGGACGAGACGCGGGGCAACTTTCGCACGGCGATGGACGACGACTTCAACGCGCCCGCCGCGCTGGCGGTGCTGTTCGATTTCGCCAAGGAAGTGAATACGCTGCTGTCGCGCGAGGCGCCTGTGGGGCGGCCCGATCTAGAATCCATCGAGTCCTTTTACCAGGAGCTCGTGGGCGACGTGCTGGGCCTTCTGCCGCACGCGGCCGCCGGCTCCGCAGACCGGGAGGCCGGATTGATTCGCTTGCTCATCGAGCTGCGCGCCGAAGCACGCCAACGCAAAGACTGGGCACTCTCGGATTCGATCCGCGACCGGTTGGCGGCTCAGGGGGTAAGCCTCGAGGACGGCAAAGACGGGACGATCTGGAAGACCGCCTGAGGCTGCCGAACGACAGCGCCCGGGCGCGCGGCGGAGGCGCCACGCTCATGGACCACGAGTGGATCTACGGCAGACACGCCGTGCGCGAAGCCCAGCGCGCCGGCCGGCGCACACTGTACCGCCTGCGTCTTGCGCAGGGCGTGCAACCCAAGGGGATCGTGGCCGAAGTGCTCCAGGCTGCGCGCGAGCGCGGGGTCAAGATCGAGTCGGTGGAGCGGCGCGTGCTGGATGCGCTGAGCGATGGCCACCAGGGACTCGCTCTGGAGGCCTCCCCCTACCCGTATGTCTCCGTTGAGGAGTTCCTCGCCGCCTCCGACCGCCAAGCACCTCCGGCGCTGTACCTGCTGCTCGATTTAGTCCAGGATCCACAGAACCTGGGCACGCTATTGCGCACGGCGGAGGCAGCCGGCGTCGATGGAGTGTTGATCCCTGGCCATCGCGCCGCCGGCGTGACGCCGGCCGTGGTCAATGCCTCGTCCGGGGCGAGCGAGCATCTACGCATCGTGCGCGCCAACCTGGCCCAAGCCATTCAGGCGCTCAAGCAACGAGAGGTGTGGGTGATGGGGCTGGAGGGCGGGGCGGGAGCGCTTCCCCTCAACACTGTCGATTTGACGCGGCCTATGGCGATTGTGCTGGGCGGCGAGGCGGCCGGGCTGCGCCCGCTGGTGCGCAGGGAATGCGACCTGCTGGCCGCCATCCCGATGCACGGAAGAATCGAGTCGCTGAATGCCGCCGTGGCGGGCTCCATCGCGCTCTATGCAGCTCGCCTCGCAAATCCGCGCAGCGGCAGTGCGAGCGGGATGCAGATGAACGCGGTGAGGCCATGACCTCTCGCATCCCGAGAGGATTCATCGAGCGGCTCGAGGACGAAGGCCAACCGTTGCGCATTGCAGCACCTGTCTCGCGCGAATTAGAGATCCCTGAGACCATCGATCGCGGGGGCAAGGGCCCACTCGAGATGTATAAGGCGACGGTCTTCGAGAAAGTCAACGAGTTCTCGATGCCGGGGGCCAACTATCTTCTCGGCAGTGCGCGACGCATGGCCAAGGCACTCAGTGTGGACCATCTAGGCCAACTCGACCTATGCATTCCGCAAGGCATGGGCGCGCTGCTCGAGCGTGGGACGGAGATGCCGGGCGTGCTGGGCGAGATCGCGCCGCGGCCCCAGGGGGTGGGCCGTGCCGCCTGCTGCTGAGCGGCCAGCGTTCGTACGCGCCATGTTCGCTTCCATCGCGCCGCGCTACGATCTCATGAACCGGCTGATGACCCTTGGCCAGGACCGCACCTGGCGGCGCGAGGTGGTGCGGCGTGCGACGCTTGGCGAAGGGCAGCGCCTGCTCGATGTGGGCACCGGTACCGGCGACATCGCCCTGGAAGCGCTGCGGCAAGCACCGGGAGCACTTGCGGTGGGGGCAGATTTCACCCCTGGAATGATGCGGGCGGGTCGCTCGCGCGCGGGTGGCGCGCGGGTGCGATGGGTCGTCGCCGACGCGCTGCACCTACCTTTTGCGGGAGGCAGCTTCGACGCGGTGGCCTCGGGGTATCTACTGCGTAATGTGACCGATGTGCCGCAGGCGCTGGCCGAGCAGCACCGTGTGCTGCGCAGCAAGGGACGCTTTGTCTGCCTCGATACCACGCCGCCGCCGCGGAGCATCCTGCGACCGTTCATCCACTTCCACTTGCATGTGATGATCCCGCTCATGGGGCGGGTCATCACCGGCTCCTCAGCGGCCTACACCTACCTGCCGGACTCGACCGAGGCATTCCTCTCAGCGGAGATCATCGCCGATCACCTGCGGGCGGTTGGCTTGCGGGCGGTTGGCTTCGTCCGGCGCATGCTCGGCACGATGGCTATCCACTGGGGAGTTAAATAGAAGCGGGAGGCGTGTACCTCCCGCGAGGAAGCTCAAACCTCCGGCCGGGTCAGGCTCAGGCGGTAGATTGGCTGGCTCACCCCGCCCCATTGGGATTTGTACGCCTCGTTGCCGCGCATGAAGTCGAAGGCCTCGCGCCCATGGCGGATGGACCATTCGATCAGGCGCGCCAGTAGAATCCAGCCGGGCGAGAGCGCGGCGAACCGCGGGGCGATTCCCGTGTTGTAAACCCAGATGCGGTTGAGATAATCGAAGTTGGCATACCCGGCGGCCCGGCGGCCGTCGACGGTAAGAAAGGCCAGCTGCAGCCAGCCGGCCGCATGCGCCGCGGCCAGCGACAGGCGGAATTGCCGGACCATTGGCTCACTGAGGAACTTGGCCTTGCGTTCATCTTCACGCATTAGCGCCAGGAAGCTGTCGATCTCCACCTGGATGTCGGCCTGAGGCCCGACGATCGACCACTCGATGGCCTCCTCATCGCCCTCGCCGCGGCGCAGTTTGCGGCGAACCTCGTGACGCTGCCTCTTATCGAGCCGCTCTAGGAAGACATCCCAGTCATCGGGAAGGGCAATCGAGGGGCAGGGCTGCAATTCCTGTGTCTCTTGCCTCCACCCGCGCGTTCCGGCCAAGGTCGGAAGGGCGGCGAGAGTTCGTGAGGCGGCGCGTAGATTGTAGAGATCCATTACATGCAATTCATCATCGGATTGGGCGGACGCATGATCGAGCAGCCGCTCGCCAAACGTCTCTTCGTGCCCTTCGGCAACGATGAGATCCAGGTAGTCGGAGATTTCAAA
>MGOA01000143.1:18734-23874 GCA_001796965.1 Chloroflexi bacterium RBG_16_64_43 | reverse complement strand
GGAGCAACGGCGGTCTGTTTGCACACGGCGAGTGGGGAGTGGGCTTCTGTGGGCTGGGGAGCTTCGCTCCCCAGCCCCCCAGAAAAAAACAAACACCCCCTCCCTGAAGGGAGGGGGCAAGGGGTGGGGCGAACGACCCTCATTCCTGCGTTACGGCAGGCGATTGTCGAACGAGTTGAGCGCCTTCATATAATTGGCGCGCTCGAAGGCGGCTGGCTCGCGCACGGCGCGCTGGCTCATGCTGCCCTTCATCTGGCCGATGGAGGCATATTCGTGCTGATCCATCCAGCCCTGCAGGTCGCCCAGAATCTGCGTGACGCGCCCAACGCCATGCTCGATGAACTCGGAGGCCATCATCGCGGCGCTCGCGCCGGCCATCGCGCACTTGATCACATCCTGCGCCGAGTGTACGCCGCCGGTAATCGCCAGGTCCGCCGCAACTCGCCCGTAGAGAATGGCCACCCAGCGCAACGGCAGGCGTAACTCGGCCGAGCGGCTGAGGTCCAAGGTGGGCACCACCTCTAGCGCCTCCAGATCGAAGTCGGGTTGATAGAAACGGTTGAAGAGGACCAGGCCATTAGCGCCCGACTCCGTCAGGCGCTGCGCCATGTTGGGGATCGAGGTGAAGAACGGGCTGAGTTTGATGGCCAGCGGGATGCGCACCATCGAACGGATACGCTGGACCAGGTTGACATAATCCTCCTCGAGCACCGCGCCGGTGAGCTCCACACTCGTCGGCAGGTAGTACAGGTTTAGTTCGAGCGCATCGGCACCCGCCTCTTGAATGCGGCGCGCATAATCCACCCAGCCGCCAGCAGAAATGCCGTTCAGGCTGGCAATAATGGGAATGTGCGTGGCCTGCTTCACCTTGTGGAGGTACTCGAGATAGGCTTCCGGCCCCAGGTTGTACTGGCCCAGGTCGGGGAAGTAGGTTAGTGCTTCCGCATAAGTCTCGGTGCCGCGCGTCAGATAGTGATCGAGTTCAAGTTGTTGATGCGTAATCTGCTCCTCGAACAGCGAATAGAGCACGATGGCGCCAATGCCCGCGTCCTCCATCCGACGCACGCGGTCCAGCTTCTTCGAGAGCGGCGAGGCGGAGGCCACCAACGGGTTCTTCAGCGGCAGTCCGAGGTATGTGGTGTTCAGGTCGGGCATGGGCGATCTCCTGAGGATGATGGGCAGGTCGTGGGGCGGGGCGCCCGCGATCATGTGGGCGCCCCGCCCGAATGGTGCACCTAGTTCGTCGAGCCGTTGCCGGCAGGCTGGTCGGCCAGATAGCGATACATGGCCCAGCGCCGATACACGTCCGCCTGGGCCAGCTTCATCAGCGCCTCGGCCCGCGTTTCGTCGCTCTGCAAGAGCATGCGGAAGCGTGTTTCGTTGTAGGCATAGTCCGCCAGCGGCAGGGCCGGCTCCTTCGAATCCAGGCTGAGCGGGTTCTTGCCCTCCGCAATCAACCCCGGGTTGTAGCGAAACAGCGGCCAGTAACCGGTCTGTACGGCCAAGCGTTGCTGCTCGAGCCCCTTGCGCATATCGATCCCGTGGTTGATGCAGTGCGAGTAGGCAATGACCAGCGAAGGTCCATCGTATACGTCCGCTTCCTGGATGGCGCGCAGCGTGTGCTGGTCACTGGCGCCCATCGCCACTTGCGCCACGTAAACCGAGCCGTACGACATGGCCATCAGCCCCAGGCCCTTCTTGGCCATCCCCTTGCCCTTGGCGGCGAACTTCGCCACTGCCGCGCGCGGCGTGGACTTAGAGGCTTGGCCGCCGGTATTGGAATAGACCTCGGTGTCGAGCACAAGGATATTCACATCCCGACCCGAGGCCAAGACGTGATCCAGGCCCCCGTACCCGATGTCGTATGCCCAGCCGTCCCCGCCCATAATCCACACGCTCTTGCGCACCAGCACCTCGGCCAATGCAGCCAGATCGATCGCGCGCGGGTCGCTCTGCCCGGCCAGCCGTTCGCGTAGGGCAGCCACCCGTTTGCGTTGGGCGATGATGCCTGCTTCGCTCGTCTGATCGGCCTCGAGCAACTCGGTGACCAGTGTTTCGCCGATGCGGTCGGCCTGCAGACGCAACAGCTCGCGTGCAAATTCGGCGTGTTTGTCGAGGGTCAGGCGCATGCCCAGCCCGAATTCGGCATTGTCTTCGAAAAGCGAATTCGACCAGGCCGGGCCGCGGCCCTCGCGGTTGTGCGCCCAAGGTGTGGTCGGCAGATTGCCGCCGTAGATTGAGGAACAGCCGGTGGCGTTGGCCACCAGCAGGCGATCGCCGAAGAGCTGCGAAACCAGCTTGACGTATGGCGTTTCGCCGCAGCCCGCGCATGCGCCCGAGAACTCAAACAGCGGCTCGAACAGCTGCGAGTTCTTGATTGTGCCCGGGTTGACCTGTCCGCGATCAACCTCTGGCAGCCCGAAGAAGAATTCCCAATTGCGGCTCTCGGACTCGCGCAGCGGGGGCTGAGGTGCCATGTTGAGCGCTTTGCGCCCCACCTGGCTCTTGTCTTTGGCCGGGCAGGCTTCCACGCACAGCGCGCATCCGGTGCAATCCTCGGGCGCAATCTGCACCGTGTACTTGGTGCCCGGGAATTCCTTGAACTTGGCGTCCAGACTCTTGAACGTCGGTGGCGCGCTCGCCAGGAGCGCCGGGTCGTACACCTTGTGGCGAATGACCGCGTGCGGGCAGACAAAGGCGCACTTGCCGCATTGAATGCACAGCTCCGGCTCCCACACAGGGATCTCGAGCGCGATGTTGCGCTTCTCCCAGCGGGTGGTCCCGGTGGGGAAGGTCCCGTCCACCGGCATCTTGCTCACGGGCAGGCTGTCGCCCTGTGCGGCAATGATCGGGCCGAGGACTTCCCGCACGAACTGCGGGGCGGCCTCGGGCACGGGCTGGCGGCGCGGCTTGGCCCCGGCTGTCACGCGCTTGCCCTCCAGTGTGACCTCGTGCAGGTTGGCCAAGGATTGATCCACCGCGCGGAAGTTCTGCTGAACGACTGCCTCGCCGCGCTTGCCGTATGTCTTCTGGATGCTCTTCTTGATGTCGGCGATGGCCTGCTCGGGCGGCAGCACATTGCTGATGGCGAAGAAGCAGGTCTGCATAATGGTGTTAATGCGCCCACCCATGCCGGTCTCCTGCGCCACCTTGTAGCCGTCAATGACGTAAAAGCGCAGCTTCTTGTCGAGGATCTGCTGTTGAGTCTCGAGCGGCAGGTGCTCCCACACCTCGTCCGGCCCGTACAAGCTGTTGAGCAGGAACACCCCGCCCGGCACGGCGTACTGCAACACGTCGTAGCGCTCGAGCAGCGAGAACTGATGGCAGGCCACGAAGGTGGCGTGGCTGATGAGGTACGGCGCGCGGATGGGCTTGGGCCCGAAGCGCAGGTGCGAGACGGTGAACGTGCCCGATTTCTTCGAGTCGTAGACGAAATACCCCTGGGCGAAGTTGTCGGTCTCTTCACCGATGATCTTGATCGAGTTCTTGTTGGCGCCCACCGTGCCGTCGGCGCCGAGCCCCCAGAAGACGCAGCGCACGGTCTCAGGCCCCTCGATCGAAAAGGAGGGGTCCACCGCGACGCTGGTGTGGGTCACGTCGTCGTGGATGCCGACAGTGAAATGGCCGCGCGGTTTGGGCGCGCGCATCTCGTCGAACACTCCCTTCACCATCGCCGGCGTAAATTCCTTCGACGACAAGCCATAGCGCCCGCCGATGACGCGCGGCGTCTTGGCAAAGAGCGGTTTCGGGCCGGTCTGGATTTCCGCCAGCGCAGTGACCACGTCCTGATAGAGCGGCTCACCGGCCGCGCCAGGTTCCTTGGTGCGGTCGAGCGCGGCGATGATCTTCACGCCAGCGGGCAGCGCTGCCAGGAAGTGCTCCACGGAGAACGGTCGGAAGAGGTGCACCTTGAGCACGCCCAGCTTTTCGCCTCGGGCATTGAGATAGAGAGCCGTCTCGGCGGCCGTCTCGGCGCCCGAGCCCATGATGACGATCACGCGCTCGGCGTCCGGCGCGCCGACGTAGTCGAACAAATGATAGGCGCGCCCGGTGAGTGCTGCGAAGCGATCCATCGCCTCCTGCACAATGCCCGGGCAGGCCAGGTAGAACGAGTTGACCGCCTCGCGCGCCTGGAAGTACACATCCGGGTTTTGCGCCGTGCCGCGCAGTACCGGCCGGTCCGGCGAGAGCGAGCGTGTGCGGTGGGCTGCGATGAGCGCATCGTCAATCATGCCGCGGATCTGCTCGTCCGAGATCTGCTCGATGCGGTTCACTTCGTGCGAAGTGCGAAAGCCGTCGAAGAAGTGGACGAATGGAACGCGCGCCCGCAGGGTCGCCGAGTGCGCAATGGCGGCCATGTCTTGCGCTTCTTGCACCGAATTGGAGGCCAGCAGAGCAAAGCCTGTCGCGCGCGTGGCCATCACGTCCGACTGGTCGCCGAAGATCGACAGCGCCTGGGCCGCCAGGGCGCGCGCCGAGACGTGGAAGACGACCGGCGTGAGTTCCCCGGCGATCTTGTACATGTTGGGGATCATCAGCAGCAGACCTTGCGAGGCGGTGAAGGTCGTGCTCAGCGCGCCGGCCTGAAGTGCGCCGTGCACTGCGCCCGCGGCTCCGCCTTCCGATTGCATCTCGATCACCAGCGGCACCGTCCCCCACAGGTTGGTGCGGCCAGCCGCCGACCATTCGTCGGCGAACTCGCCCATCGCGGAGGAGGGCGTGATAGGATAAATGGCGATCACCTCGCTCAACTTGTGAGCGACATAGGACGTAGCTTCATTGGCATCGATCGTGACGATGGTTGGCTTCATGGACCATTCTCCCAGGCGTCGCGGCAGGCAGTGCTGTGCTCGCAACCTCTCTCGCGTGCCGCGTTGTGCCGTCTGATGTTGGCTGAGGAGGCGCAAAGCTGTCGGAGGTGCGCAACGTGGAGTGCGGCGCTGGCGCGCACAGCCTCTTCTATATCCTAGTATTTGTATTGCGGGGCGCGCACAGCGGCGAGTGACGATAGGCACGAAAATGCGAGAAGGCTGTCATTCTATTTGTATCCGAAATATGGGAATTCCTGGCGCGTACCATCGTTGGCCCGCTTTCCTGCCTCGTCCTGCCTCGCGCGTTGCACACGCATGGGCGCTACCCG
>MGOA01000143.1:0-18428 GCA_001796965.1 Chloroflexi bacterium RBG_16_64_43 | reverse complement strand
AAAGTCCCGCGCGCGTGACCCTGGTGGCCGAACGGGAGGGTGCCGTGTGCGCCGAGGCCGAGGCTTACTTCGGCGATGAGCCACCTCCCCTAGGCAAGCACCTCAACGTGACGGTGCTCTACACTCGGCGCGGGCTTCGCGGGCGCGGCCTCGGCAGTGCGTTGATGCTCGCGCTCATAGAACGGGCGCGCGAACGAGGCTGCGAGGCGTTGAGCGTCAGCAATGCTTCCGCGCCGGGCTTCTATTCGCGCTTCGGTTTGGCCTGTTGGCGGCGCTGGCGCGAACTGACCCTCCGCGCCGATCTGCGCAACCTCCTCTACGAGCGCAATCCATTTGAGCTCGCGCCGGCGCCGCTTTCTCCCGGGTGGGGAATGGCGCTTGGGGGCGTCGGCTCGGCCGCACGAATTTGGGATCGCCTCGACCCGGACGAGCGCCCGCCGGAGGATGCTCGCTCGCCGGAAACCCTCGTGGCCGCCGAGCTTGCAGTGCGATCGGGCCGCGAGCGGGCCCGTGTAGTTTTAGAGGACAAGCCGTTCACGGCGGGCGCGGTCACGGCCTACGTTTGGACTCCCGACTGCCGCCTCTCGCCGCGCATGTGGGCCGCGCTTGGAGACTGTGCGGCTCGCCTCGACCGCAACCAGATATCTACCTGGGCCGATGACGATCGGCGCGCCGACGTTCCAGCGCCTGCGCGCTGGGGGGAAGAGGTGCGCGAGGTGTGGGGCCTGCGGTTGTGAGCCGAGGCCGCAGCGATGCGGTTCCGGCGGGGCACAGGCCCAAAATCCTGTGCTATACTCGACCGCGTCCGACGAGGACGGGGGAAAATGCGGCTCATGCATCTGCCTGGAGCTCGACCGACTGAACCGCGCATGGGCACGACGGCGAAGGATGCGCCGGCTGGCTCGACGGGTCCCCCATTCCTGGTCCAACTCCTGAACGACGAACCGGGCTTGCGCTTCTTCGCGGCGCAGCTCTTGCATCTCTCCGAACCGCTGCTTTCAGCATGGGTAAGCGATGGCACACGGACTCGCTGGCTGGCCTGGCTCGATGAAGAGCGAGGCGCAGCGGGCGAGGTGCCCTCCCCCGGCCAATCGGTCGGACCCACTTCCTGAAGTAGGCAGGGAGGCTTGGCCTGGTGGACGCGCTGATCGGGTGGGTCGCCCTTGCTGTGGCCGTGCTGATGGCCGCGCTGATCTTGGCCTACAGCCTCACACGCCGTGCGACGTGGCCGACCTTTCGCCACATGCCGCCGTTCGATGCATTGGCGGTCGACCTGGGCCGCTCGGTCGAGGCGGGCACGCGCTTGCATGTGGCGCTCGGCTCAGGGTCACTGACCTCGAACGATTCCGCTGCCTCACTCATTGGCCTTGCGACCCTCTCGCAAATAGCCACGGCCGGGTCGGTCTCCGATAAACCACCCCTGGCCACCTCGGGCGATGGCGCGGTGGCGCTGCTCGCCCAAGACGTGTTGCGGGTCGCCTTCCGCCAACAGCGCGCGGAGGACCGCTACGATCCTTTGTTGGGACGGGTGACCGGCGTCGGAGCTCAGGGCTACGCCGCCGGCGCGATGCACACCGCGCCCGATGAAGACGTCACCGCCACCATCGTGTTGGGGGCGGTGGGCCCCGAAGCCGCCCTGATTGCCGAATCCGGAGCGCGCCGCGGCACCGTCATCGGCGGCACGCTCGATGTTCAGGGTCAGACCGCACTCTACGTTACCGCCGATCATCCGCTCATCGGCGAGGAGCTCTTCGCCTCCGGAGCCTACTTGCACGTGAATCGCGCACACGCCGCCAGCCTGCAAGCACAAGACATCCTGCGCTGGCTGGTCATCGCCTCCATCGTGGGCCTGGCCGTTGTGCGCACGTTGGGGTTGCTGTGAGGTTCAAGGCTTCGGTCGTCGTTGCCATACTCACCGGCGCCATCATGCTGCTCGGCTACTTCCTACCGGGTATCTTCTTTGCTTCCGTGCGGGATGTCATGCTGCGTAGCGGCATGATCATCGGCACAGTCGCGTTGCTTCTGGGTGTGGGCAACCTGCTGCAGGTTCACCTGCGCAAGATCCGCGAGCAACGACCCGGACATCTGTACAGCATCTTCATGGTTATCTCGCTCTTCAGCGTGTTCGCGGTGGTGGTCTTGTTCGGACCGGCTCACCCTTACTCGGTGTGGGTCGTCTCAGAGATCCAACGGCCGCTGGAGATTGGCCTGATGGGATTACTGGCCGTGGTGTTGCTTTTGGCCGGGGTGCGGCTTCTCTTCCGACGTCAGGCACTCGGGACGCTTGTCTTCTTCCTAACCGCTTTCTTGGTTCTGCTTGGAACGGCGCCGCTGCCGTTCATCTCGCTGCCCTTCTTGGAGGGATTGCGCAACTGGATCGCTCAAGTACCGGCGGTGGCTGGCGCGCGCGGCATCATCTTGGGTGTCGCCCTTGGCGCAACGGCCACGGGCCTGAGAGTCCTGCTTGGGTTCGACCAACCCTACGAGCGGTGACGGCCCGCGCCCGAGTGTGAGACCGGATCTGGAGAGGCATGGCTGACGTTCGTTGCCCGATGTGCGGCAAGCCCAATGCGGAAGAGGCAGAGACCTGTCTCTACTGCCAGGCGCGTCTTAAGCCGGTGGGCCCGGGCGCCGCGCCTGGGGGCGACGCGGAACCGGTGGCCGCCGGCGGCGAGCCGGCGCCCGATTGGCTTTCGCGTTTGAGAGACCAGGGGTCCCCGATGCCGGGCGGGACACGCGAGCTTTCCGGCGAGCCCGAGAGCCCCACCGACAAAGAGGCCAGCGATTGGCTCTCACGCATCCGCACTCGCGCCGACGACGAGAGCCCCTCGCCATCCGGCGCCACCTCACCCGCCGAGGATGTCTTCGGCCGCGGAAAACCGGCTGAGCCCTCCGGTCCTTCGCCCGCGTTTGCCCCATCGGCCGGGGAAGGGGTGCCGGCCTCGGCTGCGACGCCGCTTGCGGAACCCGCCTCCGAAGAAGACGAACCCGAGTGGCTTAAGCGCCTGCGTGCACGGCGGGCAGTAGAAGGCACGCCGGGCGCTGCCCCCGCGCCTTCCTTCCCTGCGCCCCAGGCCACGGGCGAGGGTCTGCCTCCGGACTGGATGCACGCTCCGCATGAAGACCTGGCAACGGGGCCAACGGCAGCCGCAAGTCCGCAGCCGGCAGGCAGCGAGGGCGGTATGCCGTCCTGGCTGAGCGATGTGCAGCCGCCTGCACCCAGGCCAACTCCTGTCGAGAATGTGCCTCCCGCTGCACCGGCAACCCCGGCCGCGTTCGCGAGCGAAGACGATGAACTGCGCGGCGCATACTCGGAGAAGGAGATCCCCGATTGGCTGGTTTCCGCTCGCGAGGAGGCTGCCGCGCCCGTGGCTGGACTCGCGGGCGGCCCCGAGGCGCCCACCGAGACACCTCCGCTCGAGGAACTGCTGGCGCCCGGCGTTCTGCCCGAATGGCTGACCGCAGGCTCATCGCCGACACCTCCGCCGATGGAAGCGCTTGGGGCGGGCTTGGAGCAGGCCGTCTTGCCCCCTTGGTTGCGCGCCATGCGACCGGTGGAAGGTCCCTTGGCGCCCAAAGGCGAGGCGGGTGAGGCCGAAGAGCGAGTCGAGTCGGCAGGGCCGCTGGCGGGATTGCGCGGCGTCTTGCCGCCCAAGGTCGAAGCTGAAGTGGGGCGTCACCCTCCGGTGCTGCCCAGCGTGCTCGACATCCAACCGGCCCACGCCGCGCACGCCGAACTGCTGCAGCGCATAATCTCCACACCCGAATCGCGCGCCGTACCGCGCGCCCGTCGGCGCCCCCAGGCCCGGCCCTGGGGCGGGCTGGTGGTCTTGGTCATCCTGGTGGCGGCGATGATTGTCCCCGGGCTCACCGGGACGTCTGTCTTCGCCCGTCCGTCGGTAGTCGCGGTCGAAACGCTGCAGACTGCCAACCTCATCAATTCCTTGCCCCTCGATCGTCCACTCCTGCTGGCTGTGGACTACGATGCGGCCGCCTCGGCCGAGCTCGAGGCCGCGGCGTTGGCCGTCTTGGATCACGTCATGACGATCGGCGCTCCAATTGCCTCGGTGTCCACGCGGCCGGTGGGTCCCGCACTCGCCGAGCGCCTGATGGCGCGTACGCGCGCCGCACATCCACAGTACCAAGCCGGGATCAACTACCTGCCGCTGGGTTACCTCCCCGCGGGGCCGATCGGCTTGCGAGCGTTCGCCGCCAATCCTTGGCAGGCGGTTTACGCACAGTCTGCTCCCGAAAGTTGGGATGCAGGGTTGGTCGCTGCGCTGCACGCCTCGTCCAATTTCTCGGCCATCCTGGTTGTGGCCTCCGACCCGGCCGTCCTGCAGACCTGGATCGAACAAGTGCACACGGCCGTCCCTTCCGTGCCGTTGGTGGCGATCGTCAGCGCCGCGGCCGAGCCGCTGGCGCGGCCCTACTATGAGAGCGCGTTTCCGTCGGTGCAGGGAATGGTCGTGGGCCTAGCCGGAGCCGAGGCCTATGAGTGCCTGAATGCCCTCGACCCGGCCAGCGGCCGCTGCGGGCGGCCGGGCGTAGCAGACTCGATGTGGGATCCATTCGGCATGGCGGTTCTGGGGGCGGTGCTGATCCTGCTTGTCGGCGGGCTGGCCTCCGTCATTCGTCGCGGCGTGATCTCGATGCGCAGGACCAGCCATGAGTGATGTTGCGGCAGCCGCCCTCGGTTTCTTCCTCACCGTGGCGATCCTTTCTTACGTCCTGGGCGACAACGTGCTGTTCCGTATCGCCGCGCACTTGCTCATTGGTGTCACCGCCGGTTATCTGGCCGCCGTCGCCTGGCAAAGCGTGTTGTGGCCGCAGCTTTTCGGCCGCATGCTCAACCTGATGGCATGGCTCGACCCGGCCTTGTGGATCCCGCTCATCCTGGTCCTGCTCATGATCGGGCGCTCGACCCCGCGTCTATCGGTCCTCAGCTCCGTGCCGATGGCGTTTCTGGTGGGGCTGGCAGCCGCGGTGGCCGTTGGCGGCGCACTCACCGGGACGCTCATCCCGCAAATTGCAGCCACGGCCGTTTCGCTTTCGCCGGTGCGCCAGTCATCCGGCGCAGTGTTCTTCGACCTCGAGAGCGCGCTCAGCAACCTGATCATTCTGGTGGGCACCGTAACGACCCTGGCCTACTTCCATTTCGGCGCTCGGCCGCGCGCCGGCGAAGTGCCGGCCCGGCCGTTTTGGGTGGCGCCGCTCGCGCGGGTGGGTGAAGTATTCCTGGCGGTGGCCTTTGGCGCGCTTTACGCCGGGGCCCTGGCTGCCAGCCTCACCGCCCTCATCGACCGGGTTGTGTTCGTGCAGCAGATCGTTGGGCGCCTCCTCCCATGAGCGAACGCAGTGCGACCGCACCCATTAAGCAAGAGCCCGAGTCGTTGCTGGCGGTCGATGTCGGCACCGTCTCGACGCGGGTGGCTCTGTTCGACGTGGTCGAGAGCCAGTACCGCTTGCTGGGCGTGACGACCGCGCCGACCACCGCCGAGTTTCCATTTCTCGATGTGAGCGAAGGCATCCACCACGCGGTAGAGACTCTCAGCACCATTGTCGCGCGCGGCCTGCTAGACGACAAGGGATCGCTCATCCTGCCCTCGCGCCCGGACGGCAACGGAGTGGATGTGGCGGTGCTCTCCTTCTCGCTCACCGCCGACGTGCGCACGGCACTGGTGGGCCTGCTGCCCGAATACTCGCTGCGCAGCGTGCGCAACTTGGCCCGCTCGGCGCCGGTGCGGGTCGCGGCCGAGGTGAGCCTGGGCGACGGCCAGAGTGAAGAATCGCTTCTGGATGTGCTCATCCGCGCCCGCCCCGACCTGATCGTAATTGCCGGTGGCACGGAAGGCGGCGCCTCACAGGCCCTGCTGCAGACACTCGAAGTGGTGGGGCTGAGCGTGCACCTGTTTTCGGTCGATTCTCGCCCGCAGATTCTTTTTGTGGGGAATGGTGAGGTGGCCGATCGGGTGCGCGAACTGCTCAAGGACGTAGGGGCGGTCTACGTTGGCCCGAACGTCCGACCCAGCCTGGAAATCGAATCGATAGACGGTTCGCGCACCGAACTCAATCACCGGGTGGTCGAGTTGCTGCGCACCAAGATCAGCGGCCTCGACGAGCCGCTCTCGTGGACGGCCGGCGCCCTCACACCCGGCGCCCTGGGTATCGGCACCATTGTGCGTTTCTTGGGTCAGGCCTATGAGGGCAGCAAGGGAGTCCTGGCGGCTTCGATTGGCGCCGGCTCGACCATCTTGGCCGCGAGCTTCGGGCCGACGGTGGACCTCTCGGTGCGCCCCGACCTCAACCTCGGGCGCGAGACAGTGGGCCTGCTCGAGCACTGCGCGCTGGAGGAGATCGTGCGCTGGCTGCCGGTGGATCTCTCCGACGGCCAGGTGCGCGACTACCTCTATAACAAATCGCTCTACCCGCGCTCGGTCCCGGCAACAGTCGAGGACCTATGGATTGAGCAAGCGGTGGCGCGCCAACTGCTGCGGGTGGCCGTGCAAGCTGCGGCCCCCTCATGGCATCTGCGACGCGCGCGCCCGTGGCCGGCGCTCTTGCCGTTGCTCGAACCGATCCTCGGCGCGGGCTCGGTATTGGCCCGTGCGCCGCGTGCTGGCCAGGCGGCGCTGATGTTACTGGACGGGCTCGAGCCGGCTGGCATCACCACGCTGGTCCTCGACGCGCACGGCTTGCTCCCGCTACTCGGCGCAGCGGCGCGGGTGAACCCGTTGGCCGTTGTGCAGGTGCTGAGCTCGTCCAGCTTCCCCAGCCTGGGAACCGTGGTGGCACCGGCGGGCCGAGGGCGGCATGGCGAGACAGCCATGCGCTACACACTGGCTTATGAATCCGGCCGCCAGGTGCGCGGCCAGGTCCTGGCCGGTTCGATCGAAGTGCTGCCCTTGCCGATGGGCGAGAAGGCTCGCCTGGCCGTTCAGCCCAGCCGCCGCTTCGACCTGGGCTTGGGCGGCGCCGGCCATGGAGGGACCATCACCGTCAGCGGCGGTCTGGTGGGCGTGATCCTGGACGCGCGCGGCCGTCCGCTGGTGCTGCCCACCGAGCGCGAGAAGCAGCGCCGCGCCCAGGAAGAGTGGTTGATGCAGATCGGGGCCTGAGAGAGACGATGGACCTGCCAACCCAGACTCATGTTGCCCCCCTGGTAATTGTGCGCCGGCGGCGTGCATTGCCGCTGCCTGGCACGATCACTGCACGCTTGAATCAGAAGGTGCAGGCTGGCGACTTGATCGGTCGAACCACCCTGTATCCCAAGCATTTCCTGATCGATGTCGCCTACCACCTGGGCGTGCCGCCCAAGAAGGCGGACCAATACTTCCGCTATAAGGCAGGGGATGCGGTCAGCCATGGCGACATCCTGGCCGGACCGGTGGGCTGGATGCGCAAGGTGGTGCGCGCACCAACGGGCGGCCGGGTGATCGTGCAGGGAGAGGGCCGGCTGGTGTTCGAGGCGGTCGGCGAGCCGTTTGAATTGCGCGCCGGGCTTCCGGGTGTGGTGGTAGGGATGGAGGCCGAGCGCTCGGTGACGATTGAGACCATCGGCGCGCTGGTCGAAGCCGTGTGGGGCAACGGTCGTGAGGAGGCCGGGGTCTTGCGCATGGCCACGCCCTCGGCGGATACTGAATTGACGCCGGAGGCGATTGACATCGGCCTGCGGAGCACAATTGTCGTTGCGGGCCGGGTAACCCGGCCGGACGTGCTCCAAGCATTGGCCAATCTGCCGGTGCGCGGGTTGATGGTGGGCAGCATGCCGGCAACGCTCGTCCCGGCAGCGCGTGAGGCTCATTTTGCACTGGCGCTCACCGATGGATTTGGCATGCGGCCGATGAACAGCGCGGCCTTTGAACTTCTGGCAACCAACGTCGGCCGCGATGCGAGCCTGAATGCCCAGCCGTTGAATGCCTGGTTGGGCAGCCGGCCGGAGCTGGTCATCCCGCTCCCGGCCGTCGGGACGGCAGACGTGCCGGCTGAGGGCGTGGCGCCGGTGGTAGGCCGCAGGGTGCGGATTATCCGCGCGCCCTACGCGGGCAAGGTGGGCACGATTGCCTCGATGCCGCACGGTGTAGCCGCCTTGCCGAGCGGGCTCTTGGCAGCGTGCCTGGAAGTGGAACTGACCGAGGAAGGCATGGTGCTCGTCCCGCTGGCCAACGTCGATATTCTCGAGTGAAGCACTCCTGGCCGCGCAACCGCACGGCGCATGTCGCGGTTGCGGGCGATGAGTATGGAAGGAGAACCGAGCGATGACCGACAACTTCGATGTGAGCGCACCGCCGCCTGAAGAGGGCGGCAACCGGCTGTTTATTATCGTCGCGGCCATCATGGGAGGGGTGCTGATCATCGCAGTGGTGGCGCTGTTGGTCTACGCTTTCGTGTTGGCGCCGCGGTTGCGCGCCGGACGAACCGACCAGGTCGCGACGATCAGTGCTCAGAACACGGCGGTGGCCATGAGCGTCACCCAGACGGCCGGGGCCATCGTCCAACCCACGTTGCCGCCGCCGACCGCCGCTGCGACGGCCACCCCGCTCAAGCCGACGGCCACCAAAGTGATCGCTGTGACCGCGGCGCCGAGCACGCCCACACTGGTAACCACCGCTGCCGTGACAAGCGCCGCTGGAACCACCGCGGCCCCCGAGACGACTGCGATTGCAGCGACGGCCACCAGCACAACGCCGGCCGGAACCGTTGCGGCCCCCACCGCGGATATTGCCGCGAACAAGGCCGCCGCAACGCGCGCGGCGCTGGCATCGCTGACGGCTGCAGCGGTCACCACCCTCGCGCCGCAGGCCGCCGCCAGCATCACGCCGGCCGCGTTGCCCAAGACCGGGTTTGCCGAAGACACCGGCCTGCCGGGTTTGGTCGTCATCAGCCTGGCGTTGATCGTCGTGGCGCTCATTGCGCGACAGGCGCGCCGACGGCAAGCCAGCCCCTGACCCGCTCGACGGCCGCTCCTCGGCGCGTGCCCAACAGGCTCGCCATCGGGCCGTACAATTCAACGACGAGTCAAACGAGTCCCCTCTCCCGCCACACGGAGAGGGGACTTGTTCTTCCCCAGGCGGGCCGCCGCGCAGGCTGATCTGCCCCCCATGCGTTTGCCCCGCCCGGGGGTCCTCTATGAGATTCACGCCATGCTTTGCGCTCGCGGACCCGCGAAACCAAGGACCTCCGGTTGAAATCCGTCGCGGCTTGACCGGCATCGCGCGAGTGTGGCATAATTGGCGAAATCTAAATCGGCGTTGATGGAAACGAGTAAGCGCCCAGCAATCTGCGCAGCGAGCCCGGGAGCGGTGAGAGCCGGGCGCGGGTCGGGTGCCGAAAATCCTTCCGGAGCCGCTGACCGAAGGCGCCCTGCGCTTGTAGACTCAGCCGGACCGCTCACCGTTATGCGAGCGCGGGCATGCACACGTGCCCGATGGAGCGCCTCCCGCGAGGGAGGAATCAGGGTGGTACCGCGGATCTCCCGTCCCTGTGTGGGGCGGGAGTCTTTGTTTCCTTGGAAGGCGGATGCGGGGAAAGGGAGTCACTCCGAGTCGGGAGACCAGTCTCGCGCGCTCTTGCGCAGGCCGTCGAGCAGCTTCCAGTGGCGATCAATGGTCGCTCTTCCTCGGCCGGTGAGTTGAATCAGGGTGTTGGGACGTTTGCCGACGAAACGCCTTTCCAACATCACCAACCCGGCCTCTTCAAGTTTCGTCAAGTGACTGGAAAGGTTGCCGTTCGTCAGCCCGGTCAGACGCAGCAAGAAGGTGAAATCGGCGCCCCGGCAAGCGGCCAGTGCGGTAAGGATGGCGAGACGGGCCGGATCGTGGACGACCCGGTCGAGAGCCGCCAATTCTTCAAAGGGATTAGACATGGCGCTCTTCCCGGTCCCGCGGCAACATCCGGGTGAGCAGCAGGTGCCCCCAGATGCCAGCCACGACGTACAGGAGGCCGATCACCACGCAGATGGCAAGCAGCTGCGAACGCAGGCCGAACCTCGTCCACCACCCGGCCAGGCCGAGGGCCGGAAGGATGCTCACCAGGAATCCGGCGGCAGCGAGAGCCGGATAGTAGAGGAGGTACTTTCCGGTTGCCAACCAAGCGGCGCGGAAGTAGACGACCAGCAGCGCACTCGCGCCGACCAGGCCGATGGCGCTGAAGGGCAGATCGTATGAGACATCCAGCCCGAACGCGCCCAGCGCCAGGGCGGCCCCGGCCAGCGACGTGACCCAATCGATCCGCCGGGCCGGAGGAGCCGCGAGCGCCCGCCCATACTCGCGTTCGTAGTATCGGGAGGCGAGCCAGGCAACGAAAAGGAGCCCGGCGACCAGTAGCGAAACGATCAGCACATCGATCGCGCCGGCCCGGTGGGTGAGCGAATTGGCCCAGACGGCCGCCAGCGCCAGGGCTAGCCCGTAGGGGACGGCGGTCAGCCCCTGCAAATAGGAGAAGCTGGTCACCACGAATTGAATGCGGCGCGCCTCGTGCATTCTTGTCCCTTTCGCGAATGAGGTAATAATGGTTTGCAATGCAAACTAATTGGTATTGTAACATAATTTGCGGTTTTGTCAACGGCCGCTGCGGGTTGCGGCTCAGCCGCACGCCCAGTTCGGGGTGACCCTGCCATGACAGATTTGATGTACTACGTGGATTCCTACCTGCGCGAATTCGATGCCCAGGTGGTCGACTCCAGCCCGGCGGGCGTTGTTCTCGACCGCACCGCGTTCTATCCCGGCGGCGGGGGCCAGCCGTGTGATCGCGGCACGCTCGAGGTCGGAGGGCGCACATGGAGCGTGCTCGCCGTCCGCAAGGAGGGCGGGCGCGCTGTCCTTGAGGTCGAAGGCGATCCGCCGGCGGAAGGCGCGCGCGTACACGCGCGACTCGATTGGGATCGACGCTACGCACTGATGCGCGTACACACGGCGATGCACGTTCTGTGCGGCGTCATTTGGCGCGACTACAGCGCTCATGTTACCGGCGGCAACATGGACGTGCTACACGCCCGCATGGATTTCGAGTTCGAGAACATGCATCAGGACTTGGTCCGCGAAATTGAAGTGCGGGCTAATCGTGAAGTGGACTTGGCGCGTGAGGTGCGAGTCCGATTGCTTCCGCGGGAGCAGGCGCTGGCCATTCCGGACCTTATCCGAACGAAGGTCAACCTGCTGCCGGAGGGCCTGCGCGAAATCCGCGTGGTGGAAATCGTAGGCCTGGATCTGCAAGCCGACGGCGGCACGCACCTGGCCAACACGCGCGAGGTAGGGGCGATCCGCATTGTGGACTACAAGAGCAAGGGGCGCATTAACAAACGTCTGGCAATAGCCCTCGAGTGATCGACGCGGCCCGCCGCGCGCGAGCCCTGCGACGAGAGTGGGAGGCACGCATGTTCGAAGCGGTCACATCTCATTTCGACGCCAAGCGATTGGAGCAGGAGGTGCTGCGCTTTTGGAAGGAGCGCGACATCTTTCACCGTTCGCTCGACAACCGCCGTGGCAGCCCGGAGTGGGTCTTCTTTGAGGGGCCGCCGACAGCCAACGGCCGGCCGGGTGTGCATCACGTCTTGGCGCGCGCGTTCAAGGATCTCTTCCCACGCTACCGCACCATGCGCGGCTTCCACGTGCGCCGACGGGGAGGGTGGGATACGCACGGCCTGCCGGTCGAGATTGAGGTCGAGCGAGAACTCGGGTTCACCGGCAAAGACCAAATCGAAGCCTACGGCATCGACAAATTCAACGAGCGCTGCCGCANTTCCGCTACATCCAGGATTGGGAGAAGCTCACCGAACGCATCGCCTACTGGGTGGATCTTTCCGACGCCTACGTAACCTACACCAACGACTACATCGAGTCGGTGTGGTGGATGCTCAGGCAGTTGTGGGACCGCGGGCTGCTCTACCAGGGCTTCAAGGTCGTTCCCTATTGCCCGCGCTGCGGCACTCCGCTATCCGATCACGAGGTATCCCAGGGTTACAAGGAGAACACGCCCGATCCCTCGATCTTCGTGCGCTTTCCGCTGCGCGACGACCCGCAGACGTCCTTCCTGGTGTGGACGACGACGCCTTGGACTCTGCCGGCCAATGTCGCGCTGGCGGTGCACCCCAAAATGATGTACGCGCGCGTCGAGCGGGCGACGGCCGACGGCCAGCGTGAGTATCTCATCCTGGCCAAGGACCTGGTCGAGAAGGTGTTACAGGGCGCCGAGTTCAAGCTCGTCGGCGACTACCTAGGCGAGGAGCTGCGTGGGAAGGGCTACCAGCCGCTCTTCACCTTCATGCCGTTGGAGAAACCGGCGCACCGCGTGATCCTGGGCGACTTCGTGACCACAGCCGAGGGTACCGGCATCGTGCACGTGGCGCCCGCATTTGGCGCCGACGACATGCAAGCGGCCCTCGAGAATGATCTGCCCATCCCGATGACGGTCGACCCGCGCGGCAACTTTGTACCCGAGGTCACCCCCTGGCAGGGGCTGTTCGTCAAGGAGGCCGACCCGCTGATCGAGAAGGACCTGGCCTCGCGCGGCCTCCTGCTGCGCCGCGACGTGATCCATCACACCTACCCCTTCTGCTGGCGATGCAACACCCCGCTGCTCTACTACGCGCGCAGCACCTGGTATATCCGCACCACCCAGCTCAAAGACCGTCTGGTGGCGCTCAACGACACGATCAACTGGTACCCCGACCACATCAAGCGTGGGCGCTTCGGTAACTGGCTGGCCAACAACATCGATTGGGCGCTCGGCCGCGAGCGCTACTGGGGAACGCCGCTGCCGGTGTGGGAATGCCCAGGCTGCCATCATCAGATGTGCATCGGCTCGGTGGCCGAGCTGGAGCAGCTGAGCGGCCGCTCGTTGCACGACCTCGACTTGCATCGCCCGCACGTGGACCACGTGGAATGGACCTGCACCACGTGCGGCCAGGCCGAGATGAAGCGGGTGCCCGAGCTGATCGACGGCTGGTTCGACTCCGGTTCGATGCCGGTGGCGCAATGGCACTATCCGTTCGAAAACGAGAAGCTCTTCGGCGAGCAGTTCCCGGCCGACTACATCTGCGAGGCGGTCGACCAGACCCGCGGATGGTTTTACTCGCTGCATGCCATCGCCACGCTTGTCTTTGACAGCGTTGCCTTCCGCAACGTCATCTGCCTGGGGCTGATCCTGGACGGCGAAGGCCAGAAGATGTCGAAATCGCGCGGCAACGTCGTCGATCCATGGGACGTGCTCAATGTGCACGGCGCGGATGCCTTCCGCTGGTACCTCTATACGGCATCACCTCCGGGGCAGGAACGCCGCTACTCCACCGACCTCGTCGGGGAGGTCATCCGCAATTTCACGCTCACGCTGTGGAATACCTACTCTTTCTTCGTCACCTACGCCACCCTCGACGGCTGGCAGCCCGATGAGGCGCTGCAACGCATGGCCAGCCTGGGACATCCGGCGGGCGGGCGGGCAGGGCGCAGTTACACCGACCTCGACCGGTGGATTCTCTCGGAGCTGCATGTGCTCACACGCCAGGTGAGCGAGGCGATGGAAACCTACGATGTGCTGGGCGCCACGCGCCCCATCGAGACCTTTGTCGACCGGCTTTCCAACTGGTACCTGCGGCGTTCGCGGCGGCGTTATTGGCGCGCGGGCGAGAGCGGCGACAAGGGCGCCGCCTACGCTACGCTCTACGAATGCCTGGTGACCCTGGCGCGCCTGATCGCGCCCGCCATGCCCTTTCTCGCGGATGCGCTCTACCGCAACTTGGTCGTGTCGCAGAACAAGGAGGCACAGGAGTCGGTGCACCTGGCGGATTGGCCGGAGTACGACCGGACCATGATCGACGAGGGCCTGAACGAGGAAATGCGCCAGGTGCTGCGCTGGGCCTCGCTTGGCCATGCCGCGCGCAACAAAGCCAATCGCAAGGTGCGCCAGCCGTTGGCCGAGATTGCCTTCAGTGTGACCTCGCCGCAGCAAGCAGTGCTTCTGGCACGCTACGCGGATCTCCTGGGCGACGAGCTCAACGTCAAGAAGGTGCATCCGCTCGACGCGGCGGGTGAAGTCGTCTCGTACACTCTCAACCCTCTACCTAAGTCGCTCGGGCCCAAATACGGCGCTCGATTCCCCAAGCTGCGCGGCGCATTGCTTGCGCTGGAGGCCGAAGCAGCGGCTCACGTACTGCTCGCGGGTTCGCCATTGCAGGTGAAGGTCGATGGCGAGGAGCTGCAGGTGCTGCCGGAAGAGGTCGAGGTCCGCTTGAGCGCGCGTGAAGGGTTTGCCGTGGCGGAGGAAGGGGGCCTGCTGGCCGCGTTGCGTACCGACGTCACACCCTCCTTGCTGCGCGAGGGCATGGCACGGGAATTCGTCCGCCGCGTGCAGGATCTGCGCAAATCGTCGGGCCTGGCGATCTCGGACCGCATTCTCGTCTTCTACACAGCCTCTGCGACGCTGGGGCAGGCCATTGAACAGTTCCGCGACTACGTGATGGGCGAGACACTGGCAATCGAGCTTACCGCAGGCGCCGCGCCGGAAGGCGCGCCCTCCGCCAGCGATGAGTTCGACGGTGAACACGTGACCGTGGGCGTGCTCAAATCGCGTTAAGCGCGCGATGCTCCTCACGATGGCGCACAGGCCCGGCTCGCGCGCGCGAGCCGGGCCTCGCTCGTTGCCGTGCTTGGATTACAATTCGGCCCATGCCTACTTCGACTCGCGCAATGTTGATACGCACGTATGCCATCTTGGCGACGATCGCCAGCGCGATCGTGGCGCTCGACCAATACACCAAGTTTCTGGTGCGAACACGCCTGGCGCTGGGTGAAGTGTGGATGCCCATCGACTGGCTCGCGCCCTATGCGCGGATCGTCCACTGGACGAACACCGGCGCCGCGTTTGGCCTCTTCCAGAACGGCAACATGGTGTTCACCGTGCTGGCTATCATCGTCTCGGCCGCCATCATCTACTACTACCGCGATGTCGGGCGCGCCTCGTGGCTCATCCGCCTTGCGCTGGGGCTGCAGCTCGGCGGTGCGCTGGGCAACCTGATTGATCGCCTCACTCGCGGGACTGTGACCGATTTCTTGTCCGTCGGCACCTTCCCAGTTTTTAACGTAGCCGACAGCGGCATCTCGGTCGGCGTGGCCCTGCTGCTGGCCGACATGCTCATCGAGCAGCGCCGGCGTCCGGCGCCGGCCGAAGAGAACCCCGCCCCTCACTCGCCGTGAGCGAAACCCGGCATCTCCTGCACGTTGAGCGCGGAGGCGATCGTCTCGATCGCTTCCTGAGCCTGGTCCTCCCCGTGCATTCGCGCACAACACTGCAGCGGCTGATCGCAGAGGGTTTCGTATCCGTCAACGCGCGGGTTCAGGTGCGCAGCGCACTCAAGTTGGAAGCGGGCGATGAGGTGCTGGTGCGCGTCCCGCCGCCAGCGCCGATGAATGTCGAGGCCGAGGCCATCCCGCTGGAGGTGGTGTTCGAGAACGACGATGTGCTGGTGATCAACAAGCCAGCCGGCATGGTTGTCCACCCGGCTGCCGGCCACGCGCATGGGACGCTGGTGAGCGCAGTGCTGGCGCGCGCGCCGGAAGTGGAGCAGGTGGGCGAGGCAGAGCGTCCGGGGATCATCCACCGCCTCGACAAGGATACGTCGGGCCTGATTCTCATTGCGCGAAACGACTCCGCGCAGCGCACGCTGCAGCAGGCCTTCGCCGAGCGGCGGGTGGAGAAAACCTATCTGGCGCTGGTGGATGGACGCCCGCCCACCCCCTCAGGGCGGATCGAAACCCACGTCGGGCGCGATCCGGTGCACCGGCAGCGCATGGGCGTGGTGCCGGCCTCGCGCGGGCGCCCGGCGCTCACCATGTTCCACACCCTTGAGCAATTCGACGGGCAGGGCCTGCTTGAGATCCACCCGCAAACGGGTCGCACCCACCAGATCCGCGTCCATCTGAGCTACATTGGCTGTCCGATTGTTGGCGATCGAGTCTATGGCCGGCGGACGCCGACACTCGGTGCAATGCGCCAGATGCTGCACGCGGCCCGGCTGCGCCTCACCTTGCCCGGCGAGGCCGACACCCGCGAATTCGAGGCCCCGCTGCCCGAGGATTTCGCTGCAACTCTGGCTGCGCTTCGCCGCAAGTAAACACCGCCAAGGACACGCCATGGACACCATCGATCTTCGTTCCGATACGGTGACCCATCCCACCCCCGAAATGCGCCGCGCCATGGCCGAGGCTCAGGTGGGCGACGACGTTTTTGGCGAGGACCCGACGGTCAACCGCTTGCAGGCGATGGGTGCCGAGCGCATGGGCAAGGAGGCGGGACTGTTTGTAGCCTCCGGGACCATGGGAAACTTGGTGGCGGTGCTCAGCCATTGCGGCCGCGGCGAAGAGGTCATCCTGGGCGACCGCGCGCACACCTTCTTGTATGAAGCAGGCGGCGTGGCTGCGTTGGGTGGGGTCCACCCGCACCCGGTGCCTAATCAGACCGACGGCACCCTGCGCCTCGAGGACGTGGGTGAAGCCATCCGCGCTGAGGATGTGCACTTCCCTCACTCGCGCCTGGTTTGTCTTGAGAACACTCAAAACCGCTGCGGCGGCGCCGTGCTGACGGCGGAGTACACGGATAATGTCGGCCGCCTGGCTCACGAGCGAGGCCTGGCCCTGCACATCGACGGCGCGCGCATCTTCAACGCCGCAGCCGCGCTGGGTGTGCCGGCGAAGCGCCTGGCGCAGGCGGCCGATTCGATTTGCTTCTGCCTCTCAAAGGCGCTGTGCGCGCCGGTGGGTTCGGTGCTGTGCGGGAGCCACGCGTTCATCGCCCAGGCCCGACGCATCCGCAAGCAGGTGGGCGGCGGGATGCGCCAGGCGGGGATACTCGCGGCCGCGGGGATTGTCGCGCTCGAAACGATGGTCGACCGCTTGCCGGAGGATCACGCCAATGCGCGGCGCCTCGCGCGGGGATTGGCGGGCATCCCGGGCATCCTGCTCGACGCAGGCACGCCATACACCAACATGGTGATCTTCGGGTTAGCGCCCTCCGTTCCCATAGATGGCCGTGAAACGGCAGAACGCCTGGCGGAACTTGGTGTGCGCGTGCAGGTCATCGCTCCCCGGCGGTTCCGCGCCGCGCTTCACTATTGGGTGGATGGGCAGGGGGTGGATCGGGTCATCGAAGGCTTCCACCAGGTGATTGCCTCCGCCTGACAGGCTTGAGCAGTCCCAACTCCTTCAACGGCGCGGGTTCAGGCGTCGCTACTTGTCGCCTATTGAGCTGTGCGGGCGGTTGATGCTCGTGCCCGTCCCGTCGCACTTGGTGCAGGCGATCATCCCGTCGAGGCCGACGACTTGCTTGCGGACTGAGAATCCGGAGGGTTGCGCATCGTCGAAGGAAGCGGCCCGGACCTTGCCCTTGCCTTTGCAGTTGGGGCACTCGCCCGGTCGGAAGGTCCCCGTCCCTGCACACCAAGCGCATGTCTTACCAAACAGCCCGCGCTTTCCCTTTCCGTCGCAACGTTGGCACTTCTCAGCAGTCATGGGTGGGCTCCCTTTCCACTATTAGGTTCACCGCTACTGGCAAGATGCGTGAGTATGACAGCGCTCTACCGCCGTGTCAACAGGGATCATCCGATTGAATGCCACCGAGTCCAAGAATGGAGGCAGTGCCGTCGGCGGAAGGGCCGGCAACCTGCGCCCTACAGCCGAATAGGGACCGGGCCTTTGGCCGAGGTACCAGGCCTACGGCACCCAGCGGTACTCGAGGCTCGGTCCGAGCGCCTGGCGAATGAGATCGGCCGGGAAGGTCACCCCGCTCAATCGGGCACCAAGCAGCCCCCACACCGACTGAGGTGTGTGAAGGCGAATCACGCGCGGCTCGCCCTCGATCTTGCCCAGGTCGGCCGCTTTGGCCAGGGCTTCCTGCTCGTAGCCCAGCGCATCCACCAGCTTGAGTTCAAGCGCCTGCGTGCCGGTGAATACGCGGCCGTCGGCTAACGCGCGCACCTCTTCCACCGGCAGCCCGCGACCCTGCGCCACGATATTCAGGAAGCCCTCGTACGTTTCGTCGACAATGGCCTGCCAGAGCGCCTGCTCTTCCTCCGTCATCTGCCGGTAGGGGCTGCCGATGTCTTTGGCGGCGCCGGACTTGATGACCGTGAACTGCACACCGAGTTTCTCGAGCAATCCATGCGCGTCGGGGAACTCGCTGATCACCCCGATCGAACCGGTGAGGGTGTTCGGGTTGGCCACGATGTATTCGGCCGCCATGGAAATGTAATAGGCGCCCGAAGCGGCCAGGTCGCCCATGAGTACCACCACCGGCTTGCCGCTTTCCTTGAGCGCATGATAGATCTCGTCGGAGGGCACCACCGAGCCGCCGGGGCTGTTGACCCGCAAGAGAATCGCGCGCACGTCTGCCTCGGCCGCGGCCTGGCGAATGAGGGGGAGCAATTCCCCTGAGGCCGCAAC
>MGOA01000142.1:8827-11964 GCA_001796965.1 Chloroflexi bacterium RBG_16_64_43 | reverse complement strand
TCTACGTGGGCTGGCAATACTACGTCGGCGCGTTCAAGGCGCTGCGCAGCGGGTCGGCCAACATGGACGTGCTCATCGCCATGGGCTCGTCGGCGGCCTTCTTCTACTCGCTGGCGGTTCTGCTCTTCGGGCTGCCGGGGCACGTGTACTTCGAGACGGCCGCGCTGATCGTCACCCTCATCGTGCTCGGCAAATTCCTCGAGGCGCGCGCCAAAGGGCGCACCAGCGACGCATTGCGCAAGCTGATGGGCCTGCAGGCCCGCACGGCGCGCGTGGTGCGTGACGGGCAGGAACGCGATGTGCCGGTAGAAGAGGTGGCGGCGGGCGACTTGGTGCGCGTACGCCCCGGTGAGAAGATTCCCGTGGACGGAGTAATCGTCGAAGGCCGGTCAACCGTCGATGAGTCGATGATTACCGGCGAGGCCATGCCGGTCAGCAAGCAATCCGGCGAGGCCGTCATCGGCGCGACGATCAACCGCCAGGGGGCCTTCACCTTCGAGGCCACCAAAGTCGGGCGCGACACCCTGCTCTCGCAGATCATCCGTATGGTCGAAGAGGCCCAGGGCAGCCGTGCGCCGATCCAGCGGTTGGCCGATCAGGTTTCGGCAATATTCGTCCCGATCGTCATAGGCATCGCCGCACTCACTTTCGCCGCGTGGTTCCTCTTCGGCGGAGCGGCGGCGGCCGAGGTTACGCCATTTACGCGCGCGCTGATCAACGCGGTCGCGGTGCTGGTCATCGCCTGCCCGTGCGCCATGGGGCTGGCCACTCCCACCGCCATCATGGTTGGCACCGGCAAGGGCGCCGAATTGGGGATTCTCTTCAAGAATGCCGAGGCCCTGGAACTGGCCGGGCGCCTGACGACGGTAGCCCTCGACAAGACGGGCACCGTTACGCGCGGCATGCCGCAAGTCACCGATATCCGCTTGGGCGATGGAGGGCGCAGCGAAGCGGAGTTCCTGCGCCTGGTGGCCTCGGCTGAACGCGGCTCGGAGCACCCGCTGGGAGAGGCCATCGTGGCCGCGGCCAGCGCACGCGGGATAGAGCTATCCGAAGCGCACGCCTTCCAGGCCGAGATGGGTCAAGGGGTACAAGCGCAGGTCGATGGTCACACGGTGCACGTGGGCAATGCGCGCTATATGCAAGCCCTGAACGTTTCGCCGGATGGGCTCTTGGGCGAGATGCAACGGTTGCAGGCGGATGCCAAAACCGTGATGCTGGCGGCCATCGACCACCGGCCGGCCGGGTTGATCGCTGTGGCCGACACGGTGAAAGAGGGCTCGCGCGAGGCGATTGAAGCGCTCCACCGCCTGGGGCTACAGGTGGTGATGATCACCGGCGACAACCGCACTTCGGCCCAAGCCATTGCCCGCGCGGTGGGCATCGACCGGGTGCTGGCCGAAGTAATGCCGGGTGACAAAGCGGCCGAGGTCAAACGCCTGCAGTCGGAGGGCGAGCGCGTGGCGATGGTCGGCGACGGCATCAACGATGCTCCCGCCTTGGCCCAGGCCGAGGTCGGCATCGCCATCGGCACGGGCACCGACGTGGCAATGGCTGCCGCCCCGATCACCCTGATGAGCGGCGACTTGCGCGGCGTGGCCAAGGCCATCACTCTTTCGCGCGGGACGCTGCGCACCATCAAGCAGAATCTCTTCTGGGCTTTCTTCTACAATGTGGTGCTCATCCCGGCGGCGGCCCTGGGGTATCTCAATCCCATCCTGGCCGCGGGCGCGATGGCTTTCTCGTCTGTGTTTGTCGTCTCCAATAGCCTGCGCCTGCGGGGCTGGCGCGCACGCTGACGATCCCAGATAAGGGGCTGCCGAACCAGGCAGCCCCTTTTTGTTTACCGGGACCCGATTCACGGTGGTGGTTTGGGGCGACCGGCCGGTCGCCCCTACGATTGCACCGACATCACAGGGATCACCTGACCATGCGCTCGGCCCAACGCGGAACACGTGCGCGGTCCGCGCGTGCGCGGCAATTCGTAAAGCATGCTATGCCCTCTCGCGAATCGGCACGTGGCAGGGTTCGGCTTGCTTTCGCTTTGTGATTCGAGTAGACTCTCGCAATACCCACAGGGGGCGTGAATCGGGGGGAGGCCATGAGCGCAGGACGCGAAAAAGCACTCGAAGCCGCACTCTCGCAAATCCGCAAGCAGTTTGGGGACGGCGCGGTGATGCGCCTGGGCGATGCGACCCAGCTGGCGGTGCAGGTTGTGCCCACCGGGTCGCTGGCGCTCGATTTGGCGCTGGGCGTGGGCGGCATTCCGCGGGGGCGCGTGACCGAGATTTTCGGCCCGGAGGCCTCCGGCAAGACGACATTGTGCCAGCACATTGTGGCGGAGGCCCAGAAGCTGGGCGGGTCGTGCGCTTACATCGACATGGAGCACGCCCTCGACCCTTCGTATGCCGCGCGCTGCGGGGTCAACACCGACAACCTGTACATTGCCCAGCCCGACACCGGTGAACAGGCGCTCGAGATTGCCGAAACGCTGGTGCGCTCGGGCGCGGTCGATGCGGTGGTGGTCGATTCGGTGGCGGCGCTGGTACCGCGGGCCGAAATTGAAGGCGACATGGGCGATGCCACGATGGGCATGCAGGCGCGGCTGATGAGCCAGGCGCTGCGCAAGCTCTCAGGCGTCATCAAGCAATCCAACACGGCCATGATCTTCACCAACCAATTGCGCCAGAAGATCGGGGTGATGTTCGGCAACCCCGAGACGACGACCGGCGGCATGGCCCTCAAGTTCTATGCCTCGATCCGCCTCGACGTACGCCGTATTCAGAGCATCAAAGTGGGGGCCGAGGTGGTGGGCAGCCGCACCCGCGTGCGGGTGGTCAAGAACAAAGTGGCCCCCCCCTTCCGCGAAGCTGAATTCGACATCATGTATAACGAGGGCATCTCCAAGGAGGGAGACCTCATCGACATTGGTGCGACGCTCGGCCTGATCGCGAAGCGCGGCGCGTTCTTCTCTTTCGGCGACACGCGCATCGGTCAGGGGCGCGAGAACGCCAAGCAGTATCTCAAGGAGCATCCCGATCTCGCCGCCCAGATCGACCAGACGATTCGCGAACAGGTGCTGACTAACCAACAAGGCGTCAATCTCGCAACTTCACCTGAAGAAGAGGAGCCGAACG
>MGOA01000142.1:745-8802 GCA_001796965.1 Chloroflexi bacterium RBG_16_64_43 | reverse complement strand
GGCGCCGCGCGCCCGCGGCACGGCCTGCCAGTGACTCCCTTGACGACGACGATGGACTTCCGCCGGGTGCACAGCGTGCGCCGGGCGAGGATGGAGAACCGGTGTTGAGTTCGACCGCACGTGGAGTGCGTCTGTGGCGAACAGTCTCTCGGCTTTGCCCGCAGCGTGTGGGAGCAGAGCCGATTCACTGAAGCCCGTTCGATCCTGACCGGCGTCCACCGGCCATCGCAGTCGACAATGGAAGGTGCGGCCAACGGGCCGCCCAACGAGACACGGCAGCCGTGCCATGCAAATGGTCACGGCTGTTTGCGTATGGGCATGGATGGCGAGATCACCGCGCTGCGGCTGGGCCGCGGCGGCAAGCGAGTCAACGTCTACCTCAACGGCGCCTGGGCCTTCTCGCTGGCCAAGGTGCTGGCGGCGGGGTTGCGCCGCGGGCAGCATCTCGGCCCGCACGACGTGGCCCGGCTGGAGGCCGACGACGCCGTTGAGCAGACTGTTGAACGTTGCCTGGGGTTACTGGCCCGCCGGCCGCGGGCGCGGCGCGAGCTCGACGACTACCTGCGGCGGCGCGGGCTGGAGGTGGGGGTTCGCGAAGCCGCTCTGGCGCGGCTTGTGGAGCGCGGTTTGGTGGATGACGCGGGCTTCGCGCGCACCTGGGTGGAGAACCGCAGCGCGTTTCGGCCTCGCTCGCGGCGCGCGCTGGCCGCGGAACTACGGCGCAAAGGTGTGAGCGCGGAGAGCGCCGCCCCGGCGCTGGCCGAAGTGGACGATGAAAGCGCGGCGCGATTGGCCGCCCGCGGCCAGGCCCGCCGGATGCGCGGGCTGGAGCGCAAAGAATTCTTCCAGCGATTGCTGGGTTTCTTGGGACGGAGAGGGTTCAACTACGATGTGGCTCGGCCGGTTGTCGAGGAAGTGTGGGGCGAACAGAACGCTGCGCCTCAGACCGACCCGGCGCCGCGCCGGCAAGCCGGAAAGTGAGAACGCACGATGTCTCTACCGATCATCGTTGGCAGCCTGGCGGCGCTCTTGGGCATTGCGCTCGGCGCGGGGCTGGGGTTCTGGTACCGTCAGCAGCAACTCGATCGTGAGGCCGCGGCGCGGCGGGCCGCCCTTGAGAAGGAACTGAGCGAGGCGCAGGGGCGCGCGCGCCAGATCGATCTGCAAGCGCGCGATGCCGCCATCCGCGTGCGCGATGAGGCCGAATCGGAAGCCGGTCGCCGCCGCGCGGAGTTGGCGCGTGAGGACGAACGACTCACTCGCCGCCGTACAGAGCTCGACAATAAGGTGGAACGCACCGAACAGCGCGAACAGGCGCTCAACAAGCGCCAGAGCGCGCTCGACAAGCGGACGAACGAGATCGAGAAACTGAGCGCCGACCGCACGGCCGAGCTACAGCGCGTGGCTCAGATGTCGGTGGACGAAGCGCGCGGGCAGCTCTTGGCGGAAGTGGAGCGGGAGAGCCGTAACGACATGGCTCGCACCATTCGCCAGATCGAAGAAGAGGCCCGCGCCGAAGGCGATCGACGCGCGCGCGAAGTCATCGCCGAGGCCATTCAGCGCGTGGCCTCCGACCACGTGGCCGAAGTGTCCGTGTCGGTGGTGCCGCTGCCCGGCGAGGAGATGAAGGGGCGCATCATCGGCCGCAACGGCCGCAACATCCGTTCCTTCGAACAGGCGGCGGGCGTGGACGTCATCGTGGACGATACACCCGAGGCCGTGACCATTTCCTCCTTCGACCCGGTGCGGCGCGAGGTCGCGCGCCGGGCGCTGGCCAAGCTCATCCTGGACGGGCGCATTCACCCGGCGCACATCGAGAAGGTGCTGGAGGATTCGCGCAAGGAAGTGGACCTGGTGGTCATCGAGGAGGGTGAGCGAGCCGCCTTTGAGGCGGGCGTGCCCGGGCTGCACCCGGAGATCCTCAAGAAACTGGGCACGCTCAAATTCCGCACCTCCTACGGCCAGAACCAGCATGCGCATGCCATCGAATCCGCGTTGCTGGCCGGCGTGATCGCCGCCGAGCTCGGGGCGAACGTGGCGGTGGCCAGAGCCGGGGGCCTGCTGCACGACCTGGGCAAAGCCATGGACCACGATGTGGAAGGCACGCACGCGCAGATCGGGGCGGAGTTTGCCGCGCGCTACGGCGTGGCCCCGGAAGTGGTCAATACGATCGCGGCGCACCACCATGAGGTGGACCAATCGAGCGTGGAGGCGGTCATCGTCGAGGCGGCGGATGCCATTTCGGGTGCGCGACCCGGTGCACGCCGCGAAAACCTCGAACAATACGTCAAGCGCATCCGCACCTTGGAGGATATCGCCAACTCGTTCAAGGGCGTGACCGAAGCCTATGCGCTGCAAGCCGGGCGTGAGGTGCGCATCATGGTTCGGCCGGAGGATCTGGACGACCTGGCGGCGGTCCGCATGGCGCGCGATGTGGCGAAGAAGGTGGAAGAGAGCTTGCAGTACCCGGGTCAGATCAAAGTGACGGTCATCCGCGAGACGCGCGCCGTGGATTACGCCAAGTAGCCACTGCGCTCCCGCACAAAGCGGGAGCCACGGGCCCCCGCCTATTTCATCGGCTGCTCCCCCCGCGGCATGATGCACTCGAGGTTAAACATCAACTCGCCGGGGGAAAGACCAGGGGTGGGGCAGACGCACCGACATCATCTCGCGCGGTGGGGAAAGCGTTCTCTGGGGAGAGGCATCACGGCGCAGGCTTGGGGCGATTCACGAATCGCCCCTACGAAATCACCTCGTGCGACGCGATCACCCTTGCATGCTTCATGGATTGCAGAAGGAGGCACGGGGCACGGCGCGGAAGCCTCGTGACCCGCGAAGAGCTTGGCTGCACTTCGACGGATGGGGTGATTCATGAATCGCCCTACGAATTCACCTCGCGCTCGCCCTTCTCCGTAGGCCGCCCGTACAGGAACCAAAACTCGGGCGGGGAGAAGGCGGGCGCGAGTTGTTCTTCCCACACGAAGGACCCGGCAGCAAACATCTCGCGCAGGCGGGCGTCGAGGGCTTGCATCTCTTGGCGCGCCTCGGCAGGCAGCGTGGCGCTCTCGGGGGCGGTGGCAAGGAGCTGCAGCATCGCGCGCTGGCGTATCTCGGTCGGATAAAGGCCGGCGTTGGAGGCGAGCGATTCGTTCAGGTCGTCAAGGAAGGCGCGCCACAGGTTAAGTCGGGCATGCGTCTCGCGCGTCATCTTCGCGCCGACGGCGGCCGGCCGGCGCAGGCGTTCGGTTTCAATTCGCGTGCGGTCCCGGGCCAGACGCACGGACTGCGGGGCCGGCAGACCGCGTTCGACCGTACCCAGCCGGCGTAGTGCGAGCAGCAACCCGCCCAGGGTCAGCCGAGGCAGCGGAGTGAAGCCCTTGGCCGGCGCGAGCGGCCAAAAGATCTCGGAGGCCGGCAGATAGGCCTCCAACTCTTGGGCGCAGGCTTCGACGAATTGGAGATCGGAATCGGGAGTGTAGGCTTGGCGGGTCGAACCGGAACCGGGCACAGTGCTAGCCGGTCTGTTCGCCCAGCGAACGGCGCACGCTGTCGAGCAGCGTGCTCAGGCGCACCGGTTTGACCAGATAGCCCCAGCCCAGGGCGCGCCCCTTTTGTTGATCCTCAAGCGAGCCGCGCGCGCTGAAGAACAAGATCGGCGGCGCGGGGGTATCTCGGGTGAGCAATCGCCTCGCAACCTCGTAGCCGTCCAAGTCGGGCAGCATCACATCCAAGAGGATAAGGTCGAAGGTCTGGGTCTCCGCCAGGGTCAGGGCTTCCTTGCCGGAGTAGCAGGGGATGACCTCATAGCCGGCCCGCTCCATCGTGAGCGACACCAGGCGAGTGGTATCGGGTTCGTCATCCACAACCAGAATGCGCGTCATGCCCACTCCATCGCTGCGGCCGTCGCGAGTGAGAGGCCGCAGGCTGGCTCGATTCTACGCCAAGTAGGGGTTGTCTGCCTGGACGGGAGATGTGCAAAAGCTGTGCTCCTGGGGGCCTCCGACCGCAGGCGGCGGGCTATTCGCCGTACAGAGTCTTGCGCGTGCGCTCGCGCCGGGCTTTGCGCTCCCCCTCATCGGCCGCCCCGGTCAACTCGGCGTAGAGGGCCTCGCCGTATTCGCGCGTCTGTACCACCACCGGCATGGGCACCGCATGACCCAGAATGAGCGCCTGTTGCCGTGTGTCGAGGCGGGCTAACACCTCGCGCAGCGCACCCGCCCCCGAGACGCCCGAGAACACTGCGCGAATGTCGGCCTCATTGTCCAAAAGGCAGGTCACCCGCGTGCCGATCTGGCTCATCACCTCTTCGTCGATGGCGCTCGGGCGTTGATCCACGACCAGCAGCGTCACGTTGTACTTGCGCAGCTCACGGGCGATCGTGCCGAAGATGGTATGCCCGGCCACAGTCGGGTCGAGGAATTTGTGAGCCTCCTCGATGACGATGACCAACGGGCGCGGATCCTGGGCCTGGCCTCCCGCAGCCCGGTTCTTGCGCTCGACGTAGCGGCTGTGAATGCGGCGGGTGAGGTAGTTGGCAACGAGCAGATAAGCCTCGAGCTGGGTGCCGTACCGGCCAAACTCCAATACTACGCTCGTGCCTTGATTCAAGCGGGCGAAAATCTCCTCCACCGCGTCCTCCCCCAGCGGGTCTTCTTGCAGGAAGGGCAGCCGGCGGAAGAGCTCGAACTTGCGTTGGATTGCGCCGAGCGTGCCGGCCATCAGTCGTTCCTCGTCGACCAGCACTTTGAGTTCATCACTTTCCTTTTCGGCCAGAAGCTTGACGATCCAATCCCGGCCCAGGCGGCGGCGCAGGAAGTGCAGCGCGCCCACCTGGATTTCGCTCAGCCCGAGCAACCCGGCCAACAGCTCGACATCTTCCGGCTCGATCTGCCGCAATGAGATGCGCAGTTCGCGGTCGGTCTTGCTCTGGCGGTGGCGCGAGGTTTCCGGGTCGAGAGTGATCACGCTGACACGTCCGTCGGTGAAAAGCTGGCGCAGGCCCTTATACTCGCGGCCGGTTTCGTCGCGCACCGACCAGCCGTAGTCGTTGTGCATGTCGAACACCAGGCAGGAGGCCAGCCCGGCGCGCACCACGCCGGCGAGGAGCATGCGCGTGATGAACGACTTGCCGGTGCCACTCTTGCCGAACACGCCGGACGAGCGCTCGACCAGGCGCGCCAGATCGAGGTTGACGTGCACCTCGTCCATTTCGAGCGGCGCGCCGATGTGGAAGTGGCTCCGGTCTTCGGCGCCGAACACCAGATTGACCTCCGCTTCCGAGGCCTCCAGCACCTGCGCGAAGTGGGCGGGGATGGTCTTGATCGGGCGCGGCTCGCCCCCTTCGGCCGTGAGCTCGAGCATCGGCGCAACGTGCATCAGGCCGTAGGCAGCCGTGCCGCGTAGGACCTCGGCCGAATACGCGTCGTCGGCGGCGGGTGGATGGCTGGCGAGGTCGGGCTGAGTCGCGCCGAGCGAGAGGTCGGTGACCATGCCAAAGAAACGCTTGCGGGTCTGGCCGTGGATGACCACATAACGGCCGACGGCCAAGCCCTCCAGCACGGTGTGCGGGTCGAGCATGACCTCCAGGCCGTGCGAGAGCGACCCGCCGACGACGACGCCCAACGGGCGCGCGCCGCGGGTGAGCGGCGGCCGGCCGAGAAAAGTATCCAGATCCGAATCAGGCATGATGGTCCTCTTCGATAGGGCGGGTTGCCGTGTACCCTAGGCGCGGCCGGCCGCCCCGCTCAGGGTGTGGCCAATCTGTGGCAGGAGGCGGGTCAGGCGCAGCACGTCGGCCGAGAGCAGCCGGGCCAACTCGCGGCCCGCCTCGCGCGCGAATTCGACGCGGGCCTCGCCTTCGAAGGCCTGGGCGATGTGGGCCAGCACCGCGCCGAGCAGCGCATCGCTGGCCTGGGCTTCGATCAGCAAGGCCAGGAAGCCGAGCTTCCTGGAGCGCTCGCCGGGCCCGCCCGGAGCGCAAAAGCGTCGTACCTCGTCGCCCGTGCAGGCGAAGATCTGTTCCAGGGCCAGCGGCGGGCGTGGGGGCAAGGCATGCCACGCCGCCGCCCGGGCATCAAAGTACCCGGCGTGGATCACGCGCACTTCAATCGGCACCTGGCGGCGGTTGCGCTGGTCGTTGATGTATTCATCGCTCACCTCGGCACTGACCAACTGGCGCACGAAGGGATCGTCCTCCAGGCGCAGATCGGCTACCACCCCGATAATCTCGACAGCTTGCGGATCGGCGACCCGGTCGGCCGCCACCCGTACCAGGCTGCCGAAGGCGGGCAGTTGGCCGCCCTGAGCGCGGCAGCCCAGCGTGAATTCGGTGACATTCGCGCGCAAGACGCGCCCGACGAGCGGCGATGCAGGTTTCGGCTTCGGACTCATGAAGGATCTCCACCGCGCTCGAGATCCGCAACGGACTCGACGATGCGCGTCGGCCGGTACGGGAAACGCGAGACCATCTCACGCGAGGTCACGCCGGTAAGCACCAGGATCGTTTCCATGCCGGTCTCCAGCCCGACGCGGATATCGGTATCCATCCGGTCGCCGATCACCGCGGTGTTCTCCGAATGGGCCCCAGCCGGTGATGCAGGTCAAAGGGCTTGTAGGTGGGATTGTTGTGGAAGACGGTGAACTTGATCTGGCGCTGGTGCAGGCGGTCGATGAAGGCCTCGGCGCCAGGGATGACCTGCTCGCCGCGCACGACGACTCCATCCATGTCGATCAGATAATTGCGCACCCTTTACCTCCTGCGGCGGGTACGGTCGTGGCGTGCCTGCGGGCCGGCCGCATAGTTCCGCGATGTGCCGCCGCGTGCTGCCCGCTCGGGACCTTTCGTGGCGGTCAGAATAGCATGCTCCGGCCCGAGTTCGCCGCTCGCCATGAGCTCGCGCTCGAGCGCGCACAGCAGATCCAGCACTCCACGGTGGCGGGGGTTGGCCTCGTCGTAAGCCTCGTAGAACCTATCATCCAGTGCGTAGGCCAGAATGCCGCCGCCGTACGCCCGAATCTGCGCGCGCGGGAATCGCGCTCGGAAGAGGTGCAGGATCTCGTCTGAACGGATGGACTCGGATGGATCGCTGCGAGCAAGCTTGGCGGCCTGCGAGCGGTAGAGGGCGCCGAAATGAAAGGGCGTTGGGCCGAAGATGGCCCTAGCCACCCCGGTCAGCGCCCCGCCGCGCGCGCCGGCTGATAGGCTCCCCCGCGCCAGCGAGAGCCGGTAGAGGCGATTGATGAACTGAGGCACGCTTCTCGAGTTGCTGAAAGGAAGCGGTTGGCGCAGGCGCAATTCGGGTGGCACCAGGTACGCGGCCGCGTTGATCAACTCCATCTGGCGCGGCGAATGATCCAGCCGGCTGGCGCCGACGTGTTCGTTGGCGTAGACAACGCCGCCCAGGCGCAGCGCGCGGGCGATGCCCTCGAGTACTTGCTCCAGCGCCGCGAGATGATGCAATGCTCCATTGGCAATGATCAGATCGTAGGCGGCCTCCGGCCACGCGTAACGGTTGAGGTCCGCACATTCGTACGTGAAGCCGGTCAAGCCTTGCGCGGCCGCGCGCGTACGGGCTTCATCCAGCGCGCCAGGCGCCAGGTCCACACCATGGCACGTCTCGACCGAGGGCAAGCGGGAGGCCACTCGGCGCTCAACCTCCCCAAACCCGCAACACAGACTCAGGATGTGTCTGATCCGTCGCCCGCGCAACATGGTCGAGGCCAGGATGTCTTCCGCCCAGAAACGGTTGTCTTTGTGCTTTTGGGCGAGAGCATGCCCATAGGCGGTTTCGATCAGGTATGGCCTGAGCGGCGCAAAACCGAAAAACGAGCGGGTGGTGTCCGGCTCGAAGTGCGACCATTTGCTGGCGACGATCGCCAAGTCTGCGTTTGAGGGTTTCATCATTTCACGATCGAGAGTCGGTTGGCCCGTGCCCGAATCGTCTGTCGCGTGCGGTGGATGCGGCACACTGTGCTTCGCCGGGCCGCTGGACCGTTTATGGGTGGCTGAGGCCAATGATAATCGATGAAGCCCCGGAGACGGCGCGCCCGGCGGCGCT
>MGOA01000142.1:0-668 GCA_001796965.1 Chloroflexi bacterium RBG_16_64_43 | reverse complement strand
CGCGCCCGACGATGGGCAGGGCACCTAGGCCGATCATCAGGCGGTAAAACGTGCCGGGGATGACCACCCGTTGCCCGCGCTCGAGCCCGTGCAACGAGGCGGAGACAACCTGCTCGGACGATTGCCAGAGAAAGGACGGCAGGCTCGCCGGATTGAAGCGCGCATACTCGGGCGTGTCGTGGAATTCGGTGCGGGTGAAACCCGGACAGAGAACCTGGACGCGGATGCCCACCGGCCTCATTTCGGCTTCGAGCCCCTCGGTGTATGACGCGAGAAAGGCCTTGGTGGCACAGTAGGTCACGTTTCCTGGGAGTGCCACGAACGCCCCGATGGAAGCCACGCTGATAATCGCGCCGCGCTTGCGGTTCGCCATTGCGGGGAGCACGGCGTGAGCCAGGCGCAGGTTGGCTGCCAGGTGCACCTGGATCATATCGAGATGCTTGCGGACATCCACGCGCAGAAAGCGGCCCGTGGTCCCAAACCCAGCGCTGTTGACGAGCAGCTCCGGTTCGTTCAACTGCGCCAGGCGTGCTGCCACACGCTCGACCTGGTCGGGGTCGGCCAGGTCCGCGGTAAGAATCTCCACCGGCACGGCGTGGCGCGCGGTGAGGTCGGAGGCCAACCTTTCGAGATTGGGCCGCCGGCGCGCGATGAGCAGCAAATCGTAA
>MGOA01000141.1:1016-7817 GCA_001796965.1 Chloroflexi bacterium RBG_16_64_43 | reverse complement strand
GGCCGGCCGCAAGGAGGAAGAAGGCAATGAAGATCAGAAGGAACGGTGCGAACTTGCGCATCTTTGTGGCTACCACGATATCACCGGCGTCCGCCCGCTGCAATAGCCCGAACGGCGCGCAAGAAACCCGCACGGCCGGGCCGTCCTCGACCACCGCCGCAAGGCGGAAGATCTACGCGCCTCGCCGGTCATGCACTCCCGAGGATCCCGGAGGGCGCCTGATGGGCATCCGGGTGGCGAGGCTGCAGGTTAAATGCCAGAGGCGCAGCCCATGGGCGGAGACCTGGCGCGCCAAACTCTGCCTGGGCCGGCAGCACGTTACGCCCGGCCGTGGCTCTCCTCGCCCAGGCGCGCGAAGAATTCGCGCAGGACCCGCAGCCGCTCGCGGCCGATAGCTCTTGCAGACTTGGTATTCAATCGTTCCGGAATGCGCTCGAGTTTGAATTCAAACTCGTGTTGGGCGCTGTGCACTTCGCCCGGTTCCGGCCCCTCGCCCCGGCGGAAGCGCGCCGACGGCTCGCGGTAGAACGGATTCCCGTGCAGCGCGGCGAAGGCAATGGCCCGCGCCGCACCCACGACACCGATCGCATCCAGTTTGTCGGCGTCGTAGACGACCTTGGCCTCGAGCGACTTCTCGGCGGGCGTGGTTTCGCGAAAGCGGTGAGCCAGGATGCACTCCACCACCCGTTCGACTCGCTCCGCCTGCCAGCCTTCGGCCGCCAGCACCTGGCGCGCAATATCTGCGGATCGTTCGTGGTGGCCGGAGCGGGCGCGCGTGGCGTCGTTCTCCCCCAGCGCGGCATCGTGGAGCAGCACCGCGGCTCGCACGATATCGGGGTCAGCACCTTCTACTCGGGCAATTCGTTCGGCCAGGGCGAGCACGCGCAGCACGTGATCGAAATCGTGCACGGCATCCGCACCGCGGTACCACTCCTGGGCCTGGTCGAGGCTGGGCACCTCAGCCGCCCGCCCGGTGGGCCACGACCACCGCCAGCGCCTGGCCGCCCGCGTGGGAAAGGCTGAGGGCCCACTCGTTGAGGCCCAAGGTCTCCGCCAGCCGCGCGGCTTCCCCATGTAGAAGAAGGCTCGGCTCGCCCTGCGGCCCGCGCTGCACCTCGATATCGCGCCAGCCGACGCGCGTCATAAGGCCCACGCCCAACGCCTTGGAGGCCGCCTCTTTGGCGGCGATGCGTACCGCGAAAGACTCCGTGCGGCCGCGGCTGTCTTCGATCTCACGCGGGGTGAGGACGCGCGCGAGGAAGCGCACGCCCCAGCGCTTGCGGGCGCGAGCCACCCGATCGCACGGCAAGAGGTCCGCGCCGACTCTCAGCACTGCGTGGGGCTCCTTGGCATGGCTTAAGGCGGAGGCTCGCTGAGCGGGCCGGCAATGCCGATCGCCAAACGGTCGGGGTGCAGATAGCGGCGCGCCGTCTCGAGAATCTCTTCGCGGGTGACCGCCGCCACCAGCCCGGGGAAGCGCTGGTAATACTCCAGACCCAGATGGAAAAGCTCGATATTCATCAACGCGGCTGCCAGACCCTCGTTCGATTCAAGTTGCAGCGGCAAGCGCCCGATCAGGCTGGCTTGGTTGTCGGTCAATTCGACCGCGGTCACTTTGGTTTGCACAAAACGGCCGATCTCGCGGCGGATGAGTTCCAGCGCGCGCTCGATGTTACGCGGGTTGACCCCGGCAATGGCCATCCACGGGCCGGGGCCCAGGCCGCCGGCCAGGCTGCTAAAGGCATAGTAGGCTAGGCCTTCGTCTTCGCGAACGGCCTCGCCAATCCGCCCGAAGGTCCCGAAGCGTCCAAGGATGTTGTTGCCGATCAGTGCCGGAAAGAAATCGGCCGAGGCGCGCGCTGGGCCAGGCACGCCCAGCACCAGGTCGGCCTGCGACTTCCCGGGCAGCGACACGCGCCGTTCGCGAAGCTCTTGCAGGCGCGGTGCCGCGGGTAGCGCCGCACGCACCGGCTGGTTCGGGTTGCGCCAATCGGCGAAATACTTCTCGATCATCGCCAGGGCGCGCCCGCTGTGCACCGCCCCGGCCACCGTCAGAATCATGCCGCGCGGCCCGTAGGCCCCGCTGTGGAATTGGACGATCTCTTCACGAGTGATGGACTGGATGGTCTCCTGCGTGCCGTCTTCGTCGTGCGCGTACGGGTGGCCATCGTAGGCGAGTTCCGCGAAGGCCAGCTGCGCGCGATCCCCCGTGTCCTCCTGGCGGATGGCCAACTGGGTCAGGTATTCGCCGCGCAATCTTTCGACCTGCTCGGCGGGAAAACTCGGCCGACGCAGTGCTTCCGCGGCCAGGCTGGTCAGGCTGCCGAAGTCTTCCGCCAGGCCGTGAGCGTAGAAGGTGGTAGTGTGCATGCCCGAGCCGAAGCCCAGCGAGGCGCCTACCGACTCGAGAGCCTCATAGATCTCGTGAAAGCTGCGCTGCTCGGTGCCGCGCATCAGGGAGGAGGAGGTCATCCCGGCCAACCCGGCCTTGGCTTCACTCTCGTCGAGGCCTCCGACTTCGAGCGAGCCCTGGATGACCACCGACGGGCTGAGGAAGTTCTCGCGGATGAGGACCGTGATGCCGTTCTCGAGTTCGAGGCGCTCGACGCTCGCCGGCCCGGGCAGAGTCTGCGGGTCGAGGCGCGGCAGGTCTACGCGGCGTGCGCGGGCGCGTGGCTTGGGGCGTGATGCCCGGCGGGCGGTTTTGCGAGGGCGCACGCGGGAACGGGATTTGGGCATGGCGGTTCTCCGAGAGCGGTCGGGCGATCAGCCGCCCGGGCTCTCCTGAGTCGGCAGATAGAAACCCACCGTGCGGTTGCGCCGGGCCAAGTATTTGCGCGCGGCGTGCTGCACGTCGTCGGGCGTGACCGCATCGAGCTTCTCGATGTAGTTTTCGAACCACTCGTAAGAGGCGAAGATCTCAGCGTAACCCATCCAGAAGGCCTGATTGGTCACGGTCTCGCTGCCATAGGCGAAGATGGCGCGCGCTTGCTTGACGGCCCGCTTGAGTTCGGCCTCGGTCACAGGATCATCCACCACCCGGCGCACTTCGACATCCAGTGCAGCCAACACCTGCTCGGGTGTCTTGCCTTGGCGTACCGTGGCGGCGATCGAGTACAGGAACGGGTCGATGGTGGCGGCCATGCCGCCGCTGACGGAGGCCGCCAGCTCGGTTTCGACCAAGGCGCGATACAGGCGGGAGGTCTTGTTGGAGATGCCGGCCCCGAAAAGGTTGAAGTTGCTCGGGCCGGAGAGCACGCTATCGAGCACGATGAGCGGAAAGAACTCCGGGTCGGAGGCCGGCGGGACGTGATAGGCCACATCCACGAAAGCCGTCTCCCCGGGGCCCTCGACCGACACGCGCCGCTCGCCGCGCTGGGCTGGTTCGGGGCGGGTAGTTTGCGGCGGCGCGGCCGCCGGCGGCAGGTTTCCGTACAGCTCGCGGATGCGCGCCAGCATCGGCCGCCACTGGAAATCGCCAGCCACGGTCAGGATGGCATTGTTGGGGATGTAGTAGCGGCGATAGTGGGAGAACAGGTCGTCACGCGTCATCGAGGCCAGGTCGGCCACGTCACCGATCACCTCGTGGTGATAGGAATGCACACGGAACGCCGCGGCCTGCACCTCTTCCGAGAGGCGGAAGGTGGGCTCGTTCTCGTTGCCCTGCCGTTCGGAGATGATCACCGTGCGTTCGGAGGTGACGTCCTTGTTGGCGAACAGGCTTTGGGCCATGCGGTCGGCTTCCAGACGCAACGCCAGGTCCACCCGGTCGGAGGGCAGCGTCTCGTAGTAAGCCGTCCAATCCAGCCAGGTCATGGCATTCCACAGGCCGCCTTCCCGCGAGATGGTGCGATCCAGGTGCCCCGGCGGAAAGGTGGGGGTGCCTTTGAATTGCATGTGCTCGACCCAATGCGAGACCCCCGTCTGACCGGCGCGTTCGTTGCGCGAGCCGACGCGGTACCAGATCCAGACGCTGGTGATGGGGGCGGTGTGGATTTCTTTGAGCAACACCTGCAAACCGTTGCGCAGGCGCGCGCGGTGCACCCGCCCGCTGCTCATCGGCGTTTCTCCCCGGGCGCCGCCGCGGCCGCAGCGGGCTTTGCCTCGAGGGCATCATTGTATCCGCGGCCCACACCCCGGTAGTGGAAACCGGCCTGGCGCATCTCACCGGCATCGTAGATGTTGCGGCCGTCCACAATGTTCGGCTTGCGCATGGCCTTGCACAGGCGGGGCAGGTCCAGGTTGCGGAACTCGTTCCATTCGGTGCAGACGACCAGCGCCTGGCAGCCTTCGGCCAGTGCATAGGGGTCGGGTTTCATCTCGATCGATGGGGCCAGGCGCGCCGTGCCTTCCATCGCCACCGGGTCGTAAGCGCGCACCTGTGCCCCGCGCTCCTGCAATAGGCGCGCGATCGAGAGCGCCGGCGCATCACGAATATCGTCGGTGTTGGGCTTGAAGGCCAGCCCCAACAGGCCAATTGTCGCCCCGTGCAGTTCGCCCACCAGCTCGGCCACACGGTCGACGATCAGACGGCGGCGGTCGTCATTGATCTCCATCACCGCCGCCAACAGATGCGGGTTGCGCCCCTGCACCTGGGCCATATAGGTGAGCGCCTTCACATCTTTGGGGAAGCACGATCCGCCGTATCCCAGGCCGGCGTCCAGGAAGTAGCGTCCGATGCGCGGATCGTAGCCCATACCGGCCGCCACCTCTTTGACATCGGCGCCCAGTGCCTCGCATATGTTCGCAATCTCGTTGATAAAGGAGATCTTGGTGGCCAGGAAGGCGTTCGAGGCGTACTTGATCATTTCTGCGGTGCGCAGGTCGGTGATCACGATGGGTGCACGCAGCGGCAGGTGCAACTGCGCCACCTTGCTGGCGGCCTCGCGATCGAGCGAGCCAAGCACGGTGCGCGCAGGATTCTGGAAATCGAAAATCGCCGAGCCTTCGCGCAGGAACTCGGGGCAGGAAACCACTGCGAAGGGGATCGATTCGGGCTGGTGGGCGCGGATGATATCCGCCACCCAGTCGCCGGTGCCGACCGGCACGGTCGATTTGTTGATGACGATCAGCGGGTGATTCATTGCCCGGGCGATCGCCTCGGCCGCGGCCCGCACGTACTGCAGGTCAGCCTCGCCGTCCACGCCTTCCGGCGTGCCCACCGCGATGAACGCGAACTCGGCGGCTTGCAGCGCCTCCGCATAAGAGGTGGTGAAGGTCAATCGCCCGGCGCCCACGTTGCGCCGCACCACTTCCTCCAGCCCGGGTTCAAAGATGGGCAGGATGCCCTGGCGCAGGTGGTCGATGCGTTCCTGGTTGATGTCTAACGCGCTGACGCGGTTGCCCAGATCGGCGAAGCCGGCGGCGGTGACCAGCCCAACATAGCCCACGCCGATGACGCAGATGTTTTTCACGCGCACGCCTCCAGGGGAAGTAGCACAAAAAGGCTCACAGGCGGGGAAGTGGAGCGATGATACCACAAGTGATTCGCGCTGGTGCGCGCCGGGCGGCCGCTGCCGACCGCATGACCCATGCCCAAGGGCCTTCTGGCTGGGCCGAGGGTTTGTCTACTTATCGGGTAGCCAAAGGTCATTCCCCGTCTGTGACCTCCGTCACTTGAGCAGGGCGAACCCCCAGGAATACACTTCATCTAGACAATATTTATCCGCAAAACAACCTGGGGCACTCTATGGAAATCACAAGGCAAGCAGACTACGCAATTCGGGCCATCCTTTTCCTGTCGGAGAAGGAAGGCAACGGCCGCTCACCCACCAACGTCATTGCCCGCGAGAAGCATATCCCGCCCTCGTTTCTGGCGAAGATCATCTCGCAGCTCTCGGTGGCCGGGTTGGTGCAAACCTCGCGCGGTGCGCGCGGCGGCGTGACCCTGGCACGTCCCTCCAACCAGATCAACTTGCTGGAGGTGATCGAGGCCATTGACGGACCGATCCAGATCAACGAATGTGCCCTCGATCACGAGTCATGCCCGTTTGGGAAGGACTGCGCCGTCGCCCCCCTGTGGAGCGATTTGCAGGGTGAGATGGTGTCGCGCCTGCGCGGCACGAGCTTCGCCAGCCTCGTCCACAGCAACGGCAAATCGGCCTCCAGCAACTAGGCTGGGTTCGGCACCCTAGATACCTCCCCCCAGGGCTATGTGGGGATTCACGCGCCGCGGCCAAATATGGCCGCGGCGCTCTGTTATCCTGCCGCAAGCACAGCGCCCGATTCACCTCTGGGGGACTTGTGGTAGACTCATTGCGACTTCCCGGCCCGAGGCGATACATCCACTGGGTTTATCGGGCATTTTCGGACGTGTGATCGGCCTGGCAGGCGAGCCGAAGGCGACGGGGAGGACCCACCATGACTGGAACACCTGTAGATCGGGAGTGGGTGTACGCGCTCGAGGATGGCAGAACCGTGGTCGAATGGGGCGAAGGTACCCTGCAGGACATCATGACCGGGGACTTTCTGCCCAAGGGTGAATTCGGCCACGAGTTGCTCAACCACGAGTTGGAAAACCTGCGCGTGGCGGGCTACATCGAGGATTTCGACTCGCGCAAAGTGTATTTGCGCCCCTTGCCGGAGCGCAAACGCACAATGCTGGATTGAGCTACGCCGCGTTTGACCACGCCCTTTGCCGTGCATTGCCCCGCAATCCCATCGCGCATCACGCCCGCCGGTACTTAACCCTCATTCACAAACCAGCCTTCACAGTCGCTCACGGCCCCGAAGGCCGCGCGCCGCGAGCCGACCTCAGCGAGGTGGACCATGGACGTAGCATTCGCCATCCGCCAGAAGCGA
>MGOA01000141.1:490-868 GCA_001796965.1 Chloroflexi bacterium RBG_16_64_43 | reverse complement strand
TACGCCGGGCATCTGGCCCGTGCGGCGATGGCCGTCGTGATCGCCACGCCCAACCCGGCCCAGCGCTGGACGATCCCCTTCGATGCCGGGCAAGCCGCGGCCTACATGCAACTCGCCGCATGGGAGCTGGGCATCGGTTCGTGCCTGGTGGCCGTGTACGAAACCGAGAAGATCCGCGCACTGCTCGGGATCCCCGACGACTTGCACCCGGATGCCGCCCTCTCTTTCGGCTACCCGGATGACCCGGCGGACCTGACCCGCGCGCCTCGCGCCGCCGGGCGGCGCGAGGCCGCCGACGTCATCCACTGGGAACGCTGGTAAGCTTGCGGCAGCATTACCGCATTCCGGAGGAAGGCATGCCCCCCACCATTCGCGCTC
>MGOA01000141.1:0-284 GCA_001796965.1 Chloroflexi bacterium RBG_16_64_43 | reverse complement strand
GCCGGTGGCGGTCTTCCGCACCCATCGCGATGCACCCCGCGTGCTCATCGCCAACTCGAACCTGGTGCCGCATTGGGCCACGCAGGCTCACTTCGATGAACTGGCGGCCAAGGGGCTGATGATGTTCGGCCAAATGACCGCCGGCTCGTGGATCTACATCGGCACGCAGGGCATCCTGCAGGGCACCTACGAGACGTTCGCCGCTGCGGCACGGGCCATCGGCGCCACCTCCTTGCGCGGCAAGTTCGTGCTCAGCGCCGGGCTGGGCGGCATGGGCGGCGCGC
>MGOA01000140.1:5680-8183 GCA_001796965.1 Chloroflexi bacterium RBG_16_64_43 | reverse complement strand
CCTTGGAAGAAGCGAGCGACCGCGAGCATGAACACGCTGGTGGCGAGGCAGAAGAGGGCCATGGCCACAACATAGCCTGCCAATCCGATGAGCAGGAAGGGTCTCCGCCCCCATCGATCGAGCGCCCGCCCGAGGAATGGCCGCACCACGACCGGGACGAGGGCCACCGCCGAGAACAGGCCGCCGACCTCGACGGCCGATGCCCCCAGCGCCCGCCCATAGATCGGCAGCACGAAAGATAGGATGCCGAATGGGAACGACACCAGGAAGATGGCCAGCCACAATTGGCCGAGAGTGCGGGCGTGCGTCGGAGCGGCGGTGGGTTGGGTCATAGCGGCTCTTGAGGGCACGAGAGTGGCGTGGGCGGGGCACTGGCGCGGGCCCCGCGTTGCGGGATGAGGGCGACCTTCCGCTTCCCAAGGCGGTGCCCACTCGGCGTGCACCGAAGGATGAATGACCGCGGAGGGAAGAGGGAAGGGCTCGCGGGCCAGACGATAGAATACCGCCCGCGATGACAGCGCGCCAGTCGAAGGCGCGTCGCCGCGGGCGTGTGGAGGAACCTGAAGGGGCGGGCTAGCCGACCTGCTCCGAGAGGTAGGCCTGCAACCCCATCTGTCGGATTTGATCCTGCTGGGCTTCGACCCAATCGATATGCGACTCTTCATCGGCAAGGACCGACTCCAGCAAGTCGCGCGTCCCGTTATCGCCGGCATCCACGGCCAGGCGGATGGCCTCGTTGTAGGCGCGGATGGCGCCGGACTCGGCTGCCTCGTCGTTGGCCAGGAAGCCGGGAACATCGGCTCCGATATGCATTTCGTTGAGCTTGTTCACGATCGGCCGGCCCTCGAGGAAGAGGATACGCGCGATCAGCTTCTCGGCGTGCTTCATCTCATCGATGGCGCGCTTCTCGATCGCCTCGTGCAGGCGCTTGTATTCCCAATTGGCGCACATCTCCGAATGGACCATGTATTGACTGATGGCAGTGAGTTCGTCGGCCAGAAGGAAATTGAGCCGGTCAAGGATCTTTGGGTCGCCCTTCATTGTCAGCTCCTGTGGGTGTTGATTCGAGCGCTGGCTTGTTTGTCCTGCGCACCTCGAGAGGTGTGGTGGATTCTAAACCGGTCGCGGCACGATGCAAGTGGGCGGTGGAGCGGCCGAGGGAGTCCTCGACATTCCTCGCGTGGATGGAGAGGAGTTGCATGAGTAAGGACATGCGGTGCCACAGGCAGGGTGGAAGATTCCGCCAACATCTCCGAGGCGACATGCGGTGCCACAGGCAGGGTGGAAGATTCCGCCAACATCTCCGAGGCGCTCGGCGGTGCCACGTGGGCTGGCGCCCGCTCCATGGGCCTTCCGGAGTCTTCCTTGAAGCCACGCGGGAGCCACGAACGCTGGCTCATGTGCCCGTCGTCCCTGCACGTTCCAGGCAAGGCCCCAGGGTTTGGAACGATCAGCAATGAGCGCGTGAGTGAGACGCTGGATGCCGGCCATGGGCACGCGGGAATGCCGATCGAACCCAGCAGGCTTGGGAATGAAGCGCACAGCGAGCGGACAACCCTACCGGCCATCATCCGAGATACGCGCGCAGCACCCGGCAGATGCTCAGGGCGACCCAGTGCTCGTTGCGTGCTGCTCGGCTGCCATGACCGTAGCCTGTGTCCCACAATCCGTCCGCCCGCTGATGGTCGAGGAACCAGGCAAGCGCCTTGGCCACTTCGCGATCGTCCGCGGTCACGCCCACGCGGGCCAGCATGTCCAGCACGGTCAGGATGTTCGGCCACCAAAACGGGTAGCCGAACTTGAGCCAGTAGTCGCGGCCGCGCCGATCGTTGTAGCGGTCCGGCTCGAACATGCGGCCCTTGAGAAGCATGCACGCGGCGCGCACCTCCGGCCGTCCGCGGTAGGCCGGGTGGGCCACCAACCCGCGCAGGACCATCCCGGTCGCCAGGTGAGAGAAGGGCAACGCGCGATCGGGCGGCAGTGGCGCGCCGCGCCAGAAGCGATGGGTCTTCTTCGAGGCGGGTAGGCCCTGCGCCGGAATGATCCAGGCGCCGTCGTCCTGACGCATGGTTAGCAACCAGTCGAGCCCTCGCCGCACTTGACGATCGTCGGCGAAACCCGCCTTCACCAGCAGCTCCATGATCGCCGAGTGGTAGTACGGCATGTATTGGTTTCCCAGAATCCCGCGCAGATCGCCCCGCGGGCTTTGGCAGGAGTAGAGGTATGCCGCGGCGCGTTCGATTGCAGGGTGCGAGCGGTCGAACACGTACATATCGATCAGTATTCCAAGTGAGCGCCAGGTTTCCAGCACGGCGAAGTTGTTGTAGGGCTGGAGGGCGCCGCCCTTCTTGGGATACTCCCACGCGCCGCTCGGACGCTGCCGCGCGAGCAAGCGCCTTGCCTCGGGCAGGTCCCACAATGCATGGGGTTCTGGCTGCGGTTCGTCCAGCACGTCCCGCCTCACGAAAAAGGCCAAGGCGGGATCCGCAACCTTCAGCAGTCG
>MGOA01000140.1:299-5656 GCA_001796965.1 Chloroflexi bacterium RBG_16_64_43 | reverse complement strand
CATGTGTTCATCCTGGGGCCCCGTAGAATTGCATTCGTTCTCGCTGCGGGAGGGAAGAGACCGAAACGGCGAACGCCAGAGTCTACCCGGCGCCGCCACTTTCCTCGCGGGCGCCATACCATTGGCGAGGATCGCTTCGCGGCTGAGCGCGGATAAAGGTCCCCTGTTGCAGATCAGTGAGCGCCTGCTGGATTTCTTCGCGCGTGTTCATCACGAATGGGCCGTAACGGGCTATTGGCTCGTGCAGAGGTGTCCCGGCCACCCACAACAGGCGACCCCCCTTTGAATCGGTCGCCAGCCTCACTTCCTGCGCGGCTTGAACTACGGCCAGGCAGCGGGCGGCGGCGCGGGTGGCCATGCCTTCCGGTGTCTGAAGATCGATGTCTCCTTGGAACACATACGCGAAAGCCGAATCTCCCGGGGAGATGGACAGCACGGCCGCGGCCCCAGCCTCCAACGCAATGTCCCAGTAGGTGGGTGAGACGGCGATATCGGTGACAGGGCCGCGGACCCCGCCCAGCGTTCCCGCGACAATGCGCGCGGTGACTCCGCTGCCGAGGGATACGGTGGGGATGCTATGGGCTGGGATGTTTTGGTATCGTGGCGTCGACATCTTCTCGCGCGCCGGGAGATTGACCCACAACTGGAAGCCGACCAATGGTTCAGAAGTAGGCTGCGGCATTTCCTCGTGCATGATCCCGCTGCCCGAGCTCATCCACTGCACCTCGCCTGCGCCGAGGGTGCCGCCATTGCCCAGGCTGTCGAGGTGCCTCACTTGGCCGCTGAGGATGTAGGTCACGGTCTCGATGCCGCGATGCGGGTGCCAGGGGAAGCCGCGCACATAGTCGTCGGTGTTGGGCGAGCTGAAGTCGTCGAACAGAAGGAACGGGTCGAGGTAGCTGAAGTGCGGGGTGCCCAGGCTGCGTTGCAGCCGCACGCCGGCCCCCTCGAGCACGTGCTGGGGTTGGATAACAAGCACACCGCTTTGCTGCTTCGCATTCATCGTGCCTCCCTGATGAACCCCTGCAAGCCGAGGTTACTCCGTTGGAATGGCCGCGCTATCGTGAGTCGCAGCCGGGTCACCGGCCATAGCCGAAGCGAACAGGGCTGGGCAAGCTTGAGCTTTCACAGAGATGCGCGGCGCCCGACGCCCACAGACGGTAGATTTGCCTGGTGACGCCATCGGGCCGAAGGGCGGCGCGTTCGTGGCCCATGCCTCGGTGGCGGGCCACGGCCGGCGACGCCTCGTTGTGCGGATCGATCCTCGCGATGAGCGAGGCTTGGCCGAATTGCACAAAACCGAACTGTATGACACGTCGCGAAGCCTCGCCAGCGTATCCCTTACGCCAGGAGGCGGGTAGCAAGAAGTAACCCAATTCGATGTCGACCTGCCCATCCACACCCTTTTCGATGCGCGAGCCTAGGCCGGCGAAACGGTTTGTCCCCGGTTCGATCAGCGACCACCTCCAATCGCGTTCCTCAATGGCCATGCGCTGAGGTCGGCGGCGTTGTGCTCGAAGTGGTCTGCGATTGAGTGGAGCTCACGCGGCCCGCCGATATGCCGAGTAACCTACGGGTCCTGCCGCAGCGTGAGAATGGTCGGAATGTCGGTGGAGGTTGGCGGTCTCAGCGATTATCCCTCCGTCTGACCGGGATTTGTCAGGTCGTGCATCCAGGGTCGTCTCTCGCAAGTCCCACTCGCGAGGCGTCTGCGAGGCAAGGAGGATAATCCGGCGGCTCAGCCGCCTTCCCACGCCACGTAGGCCTCATACATCTCGGGCAGGGTTTTCCACTGGACGCGCCCCGCATGAACATACGGTTCGACCGCCTGGAGCCATTGCTCGAGCAAAAGCGGGTCAAGCGGGGAGCCCAAGCTCCACGAGAAGTACAAGATGTTGACCTGGTCCGGCGCAGCCAATTCGAGCGCCTGATCCAGGACGTCCATCAGTGCCTGGATGTCCGCTTGCTCGAAGAGGCAGCCCTTCATCTTATCCCCGCCGGACGCTTCCTCCTGAGCGCATGCGATTCCCTGCGCGGAGGCCAGAATGACCAGTTGGCCATTCGGGTCGTGGGTGAGCCAGTCGGTCCCGCTCGCCGGGCGCCAGGGGTGGAGGCGGTCCTCCAGTTCAGGCGGGAACACATCGTGACAGGCGGATGGGCTCTTGCAGTTGCGGAACTCGGGAGGGCGGTTGGCCGCAGGCATAGACATCACGCCGTAGGCCACGATGCCGGTGGTGAACGAGTAGCCGGCGTCGATCGTGGCAGCGATCCAATCGCAATGGGATACATTGCCCGAAACGTGTCTCACGCGCACGCCGAGGGACTCGAGCTGCTCGCGTTCGGCGCGCAGCTCGGGGGCGAGCCCGGCGCAATCAGTACTCGGGCTGCCGCCCAAGTCCGCATGTACGCCAACCCCGTGTCCGCGCTCCTGCATTTCGAGCAATACATTATCCCCCCAGCGCAGAATCCCATCGGTGACTTCCTTGCTCTCGAAGGTGAGCTTGGCGCCGTACTTTCCGAAGAGATCCGCGGTGCCGCGTACCTGAGCCGCATGGGCGGCGAAGCGTTCCTGGTTCTTGTCGTCGTTCCACCCTTCGAGGTGAACCATGACCCCCAGGTAGACAATGCCGCTTCCGGGCGCGCCGGTCGTCGCGGCGGGGAGAGAGGCGGAGGGCGGCGCTTGAGAAGGTGGGATGGTCCGGCCGCAGTCGGCTGGGCAGTTCGCGTTGCTTTCCATCTCGAGGCACTTGCCGTCGCCGCAGCGACCGGTGGCTTGGATTGCGAGCTCTGTTGCAGGAAGGGTGGCGATCGGGCGCGGTCCGAAGCAGCCGGCGAGCGTCGCCAGCCCGAAAGAGAGGAGGAGAATACGCGGGGGTCGGGAGGTCTTCATCTTTTCCCATCCTTGGGTAGGGGAATGCCGGCGCGGCGTACGCGGTGCGGTCGAGACGGCACCCCATACGCATCAATGATAGGCCTCCCGGCCGCGGAGGGAAAGCGGCCCGGCCGGCTACTCGGCTGGCGGATGAGGCGTGAGGCTGAGCGCGCTGCGCTCGAAAACCAGCAGCATACTTGCGAAATCGGCGGGGGACGTCTGACAGGAGAAAGTGTAGGAGCGATCCTTCGCGTGAACGACGTATAGCGCCTGCTGCGAGAGGCTACCGGACTCGGGATCCTCAGCGGTGACAATGGCGCGCGCCGTCGGGTACGGTGCGCCCTCGACCAAGTGCCGACTCTTGACCTCGCGCAAGCCCTTGACGCCCTGCACGGCCTCGTCGAGAAGCGCGGCCAGGTCCGGCGTGCCCGCGACGGGTTCGCCGACGACAAACACCGCTGCCCCGAGGTCTTTCTCGGCCGCCATCAAGAGGTCGATGTCGAATCCGGCGCGCATCTCCTCGAGCGACATCATCGTCGGCGTGGGCCCCGGCGTTCCTGCGCCGGCCAACTCCTGAAATCCCTCAGTTAGGCCCTGCACCAGCGCGATCATAAGTATCTCCATCATGTCGCCCAGCCCGCCCAGATCTGCCACCTCGTACGTTTGCGGAAGCCAGAAGTAGGCGTGGCCCGTGTCGATTCTCTTCCAGCCGGCGATCTCCAGCGAGCCGGCCGCGGCGGTCGCGCGTTCGAGCGGCGGCGCGGGTGTGCGCGTGCTGGTCTCAGACGAGGCGCGCGGAGTGCCCGTGGGCGCTGGCGTCGTGGTGGAGGCTGGGGGACGTAGCGTGGAGGTCGGCGTGGGTGTCCAGGCCGGTGGCAGAGTGAGCCCCGGCGGCGGGATGGTTGGCGGGGCGGTCGGCGCGTCGCCCAACGAACATCCGCTGAGGAGAATCACCGCGGCGATGCATGCAAGCCGTCTTGGCATCATGGGTTTCGCTTCTCCAAAGTCAATGTGCGCTCCCAGCCGATATACGACAATCCGCGTGTGCGGGTTGCAGGCGGCGCGTGAGAGCGGCGTCCCGCTCTGCGCGAGACGCAGCTCGTCGTCCGAGCCGAACTCCGGGGCGGGGCACCCGCCCGCCATTGCGGGTCTAGTCGCGGCCTTCGAATTTGAACGATAGCTTGACCTTTGCGCGGTACAGGCGGATCGTGCCGTCCTCGATCTGCATGTCGAGTTGGCTCACCTCGGCGATGCGCATGTCGCGCAGGCTGTGGGCAGCCATCTCGACCGCCGCGGCGGCGGCCTTCTCCCACGATTCGCTGCTCGTGCCCACCAACTCGATGATCTTATAGACACTCTCTGTCATCGTGGCCTCCCATCGGACATCGCGAGGATGTGCGGCGGATGAATTGGAGCCTTTTTGGCCCGGGAGTCGTCGCCGGCCAGCGCGAGCCACGTCGGCCAACGCCGCGCGGCGGCGTGAGTACTGCGGTGTTCCGGCTTCCCTAGCAAACGGCCCGCGGTGGGCGTTTAGGAGTCGTCCACGTGGGAGCGCCTCCCGGTGACTGCCTCGAGCGTGACGCTCCAGACGCGAATCTTGTCCAGGTTCTCGAGCGGCACGGCCACCTCCGCGCCGGCGTAGTGGCGAATGATCTCGCGCAGCCCGCGTTCCTTCTCGGCGGGCTCGCTGAGCTCGGCCACACGCCCGCGGCCGATGACGCTCTCGTAAGCGAAGGACCACTTGCAGGGATCAGGGTCGTCGCGCAGGAGGCGGACCCCGTGCTCGAACTCGAGGCAGGCTTGCGGGCTGCGCTCGAAGAGCTCGAGCTTCGCGCCTTCCCTGGCGGTGTGAAAGTAGATCGAGCGGCCGTCGTAGCCAAAGGCGAGCGGGAAGATGAAAGGTTGACCCTCCACTGAAAGACCCAGCCGAAGGACCTGGCTGGCGTGCAGGACGCGGTCGATCACCTGGCGGTCACGGGTCAGTTTGTTATCGGGAGTCATGGGCTTCCTCTCATGCGGATCGAATCTGGAAGGTGCGTGGCGGTCGAGCAGTGCGCGCCGCCTCAATTGACGATGCTCAGAGCCTCGACGCGCACGGGACGGCCGAAGATGTGCTCCCAGATGCTCTTGCAGAACTCGGCGACGCACGCGCAGTAAGTGCGGAGAAGCATCTCTTCCATGAGTTGCGCCTCGCGGACGCGCGGACGGTGGCAGTAGAGCGTGCGTCGCTGACGCCCGTGGCGGTTGCCCATCCATCACGCGAGCGTGCGCTGTTTCCCTGCCGAGATCTGCTCCCGGCGCGGCTTGTCGAGCCGCATCTTCAGCGGAACGAAGAGGATCATGCCCAGCGTGCCAAGCAGGACGACCGTGGGCTGCCGCTCGCGCCACATCAAGAGTAGCATTGCCACGATTCCCAGACTGGCGCTGAGGTCGGAGAGCCGCGTGAGCAGGAAGGCCGCGCCATAGAGTGCCATGCCGAGCGCGG
>MGOA01000140.1:0-240 GCA_001796965.1 Chloroflexi bacterium RBG_16_64_43 | reverse complement strand
CGGAACCCGGCGAAAAGAGGAAAATCGTGTCCGAGCGCGGCGGCGAACGCCGCGCCCACCTGCCAGTGGGTCTCCAGGCCCGCTTGCTGCGCGAGGATTACCGCGGCTGTCCCCTTGAAGAAATCGACAAGCGCGACAACGACAGCCGGGCGCGCGCCGAGCGTGCGCGAAACGTTGCGCGCGCCCATGTTCCCGTCGCCCAAGGTGCGGATGTCCAGCCCGGCGACGCGCCGGGCGACG
>MGOA01000139.1:2764-8801 GCA_001796965.1 Chloroflexi bacterium RBG_16_64_43 | reverse complement strand
ACGATCTGCGGGTCGTAGAGGTGCATGGCCTCCTTCTCGTATTCGGCCTGCTGTGCCTCGCTGAACCCCTCGAAGAATTGCTTCTGGTCCATAGGTCGCACTCCTTGGAGGTGCAATATCGTGTTGTCCACCGTGCTTCGCAGACGCTCCAGCCGGGCAATCCGCCTGCCAAGCTCCTGGCTGTGGGTTTCGAGTGCACCGAGAGCCTCGAAGTCACGGCGTTTGATGATCCGGCGGATCTCCTCGAGGGGCATGTCCAATGCACGATACAGGAGGATCTGCTGCAGCAGCAGCACGGAGTCCTCGCTGTAATAGCGGTAGCCGTTCTTGCCGACCTTCAACGGCTTGAAGAGGCCGATCTGGTCGTAGTAGTGGAGCGTACGCGGAGTCAGCCCGGCCAGGCCGCAGACCTGCTTCACCGTGAGCATGGCGCCAGTATAGACTATGACGTTACGTTAATGTCAAGGGGGGATCGGTGCGGGCCGAGGACAAAGCCAAGCGGGAGGGCGGGCCGCCGGGGGCGGAGGCGATCGCTCCGGGGCTGTCTAGTTTCCCCGGCTCTGGGCGTCCATCACCGCCACGGCCGCCATGCGCACGATGCTCTCGACATCGTCGCCGGTTTGCAGCACGTGCGCTGGCGCGCCGATACCCAGGAGAATCGGGCCGATGATCTCCGCTCCGCCCAAGTGGTTCAGCAGCTTATAGGCGATGTTGGCCGCTTCAAGCGAAGGAAAGACCAGCACGTTCGCGTCGCGCACCGCGCTGAACGGATAACGCTCGTCGACAATCGCCGGGTCGACCGCCGTGTCGGCCTGCATCTCACCGTCCACCGCCAGATCCGGCCGGCGCGCGCGCACGAGATCGACTGCTTTGCGTACCTTCTCCGCCAGCGGATGGGGCACGCTGCCAAAGTTGGAGAAGGAGAGCATCGCAATGCGCGGCTCGATTTCCAGTTGCCTCGCGAAATCGGCGGTGAGGATGGCCACCTCCGCCAGGTCCTCTGCGTCTTGCTCGATATTGACCGTGGCATCGGTTAGGAAGTACACCTTGCGCCGGATGAGGGCCAGGTAGACGCCGGCTGCGCGCCGCGCGCCGGGCCGCGTGTGAAAGATGCGCAGTGCGGGGCGGATGACATCCGGGTAGTCGTGCACCAAGCCCGAGAGGCAGGCATCGGCATCTTTCATGTAGACCATCATCGGCGCGAGAACACTCGCTTCGCCCATGCGCTCGCGTGCGCGGGCGCGGGTGACCCCCTTGCGCTGGCGCAACAGGTAGTAGGCCTCGACATAGTCCTCGAGACGGGGGAAATTCGCCGAATCCACTACCTGCACCTCGGCCGTCAGTCCCAGCTCGTCCATCGTGCGCCGCACGACTTCCGGCCGGGCGATCAGGATCGGGTGCCCAATGCCCTCGTTGGCGATCTGCGCCGCGGCGCGGATGATCTTCGGCTCCTCTCCCTCCGCCAGGACGATGCGTTTGGGAGCGGAACGCGCCTTGTTGATGAGGAAGCTGCGGATCTCCTGGGCCATCCCCTGGCGTGCAGCGAGCGTCGTGCGATAGGCGGGCAGATCCAGCGCGCGGCGCGCGACGCCGCTCTCCATTGCCGCCTGGGCCACGGCCGGTGCCTCCCATAGAAGCACCCGCGGGTCGAGCGGCTTGGGCAGGATGTAGTCGCGTCCATACTTAAGCGCGTCGAGGCCGTATGCGCGCAGCACGCTGTCAGGAACGTCTTCCTTTGCCAGCGCAGCCAGTGCGTGAGCGGCGGCCAGCTTCATGGCCAGATTGATCGCCCGCGCACGCACATCCAACGCGCCGCGGAAGATGAAGGGGAAGCCCAGCACGTTGTTGACCTGATTGGGGAAGTCCGAGCGGCCGGTAGCCACGATGGCGTCGGGACGCGCCTGGCGCGCGGCGGCATAGCCGATTTCCGGATCCGGGTTGGCCATGGCGAAGATGATCGGGTCGGGGCGCATGGCCTGCAGCATCTCCGGCGCGACCACCCCCGCGGCCGAAAGACCGACGAAGACGTCCGCCTCGTGCAGAGCTTCAGCGAGCGTGCCGCGCTTGTCGCCCTGGGCATAGATCATCTTCTCGGGGAAAGCTTCCTCGCGCCGACCGCGATAGACCAGACCGGCGATGTCGACCATCCAGATGTGGTCGCGTGGTACACCCAGCGCAACGAACATATCGGCCGTGGCGAGCGCTGCCGCGCCGGCGCCGGAGAAGACGACCTTGATGCCCGCGAGCGTTCGGCCGGTAATCTCAAGCGCGTTGAGCAGCGCGGCCGAGGCAATGATGGCGGTCCCGTGCTGGTCATCGTGAAACACGGGAATGTCGAGCTGCGCTTGCAGCGTGCGCTCGATGGTGAAGCATTCCGGCGCGCGAAAGTCCTCCAGGTTGATGCCCCCGAAGGTGGGTGCGATGGCCGCGACCACCCGCACAACTTCTTGCGGGTCGTGCGTATCGACTTCGATGTCGAACACATCGATGTCGGCGAAACGCTTGAAGAGCACACCCTTGCCTTCCATCACCGGCTTGGAAGCGAGCGCGCCGCGATCGCCCAGGCCGAGGATGGCCGTGCCATTGCTGATCACCGCCACCAGGTTGCCCTTGGCGGTGAAATCGTAGGCCATCTCGGGGTCGCGCGCGATCTCGAGCACCGGCTGGGCCACCCCAGGCGTATAGGCGAGCGCCAAGTCGCGCTGGGTGGCGACGGGCTTGGTAGGGACCACCTCGATCTTGCCCGGCCGACCCCGACGGTGATACTCGAGCGCGTCTTCACGCGTGGTTGACATGTGGGACTCCGTTGGCCAAAGAGGGGGAACTGGAGGGACGATCCCGATAAGTGTATCATAAGAAGTCCGGCCTAAATGGTATGGTTCTCCTCGATGGGGCTTGTCGAAAGAGCCTCCAAACGGTATGCTCACCCCCGCGTGGATTGAGGGTCATGAAGATCAATCGCAGGGACTTCCTTAAATTGGGCGGTGTAGGTCTAGCCAGTGCGTGGATTGGCCCGCGCCTGAGCTTGCCACGCAGCCTGCAGCCCGCCGAGTGGAGCCAGGCCTTTGCGCCCGGTGTCCATCTCGGCCGGGTGACGATCGCCCGGACGGCTCTCCACGCGCGTCCGACTCCCGATAGCCCGCAGCTCGGCTGGAAGTACCTGGATGAGGTAAGCGAGGTGTTGCGCGAGGTCGTGGGCAAGGGCACTCAGTACCAGAACCATGTGTGGATGGAAACCTCGCAAGGCTTCCTGTATTCTCCAGATGTGCAGCCCATCGTGTACCGGCCCAACACGCCGGTGGAGACCATCGCCGATGGGCGCATGTGGGTGGAAGTGAGTGTGCCATACGCAGACAGCCGCGCCAAGCCCCGCTCCGAGGCCGCGCTGCGTGAGCGTCTGTACTATGCCTCCATCTATCCGGTAAGCGAGGTCATTCACGATGAGCTGGGCGCGGCTTGGTACCACCTCGACGAGCAGAAGTACACCGGCCTCTACGTCCCGGCCGAGGCCATGCGCCCGATTGCGCCGGTTGAAACCATGCCGATCTCGCCAGAGGTTGAAGAGAAACGAATCGTCGTCGACCTTGAGCGACAGTCGCTTTCGGCCTTCGAGCAAGAAGTGGAGGTGTTCCACGCGCGTATTGCCTCCGGCTTCAGGCTCGAGAGCGAGGGGGGTAAAGAGGGAACGTCACCCGGTACCTATCGCGTGCAGCGCAAGTGGATCGGCGTGCGCATGGCGGCCGGCGATGCGGTGACCGGGTGGGACTTACCCGGGGTCGGTTGGGCAACCGTCTTCATGAGTTCGAACGGTGTGGCTATCCATTCAACGTACTGGCACAACGACTTCGGCGTGCGCAAGTCGCGGGGCTGCGTCAACGCGCGGCCGGAGGACGCCCAGTGGGTGTTCCGCTGGACGCTGCCGCAGGTGAGTTACCTGCCCGGCGACGCGTTGCCGGAGTTGCCCGGTGGAACGATGGTCGTCGTAAAAGAATAGAACACGGGGAGCCCTCATCGTGGACGTGCGCTCGGTATCGATTGGATTGGCGTGGTTGGCCGGATTGGCGTCCTTTCTCTCGCCGTGCGTCTTCGCCTTGGTGCCGGCCTACGTCGGTTATCTAGGCGGGATCGCCACCCAGTCCAGGGGCGGGGCGGCCCCCTCCAGGTGGCGGGTGTTCTCGCACGGCGTGGCGTTCGTGCTCGGCTTCAGCCTGGTCTTCATTGGCTTGGGTGCGGCGGCCTCAGCCCTCGGCCAGATGCTCTACGACATGCGCGGCTGGCTGGGCCGCATCGGCGGGGTGATTGTGATCGTCTTCGGCCTGCATACGATGGGGGTCATCAACCTGCCGTTCCTCAATGCCGACACGCGGCGCCAAGCGGCGCCCGACCCGAGCTGGGGCTATGTCTCCTCGGGCTTGATGGGTGTCTTCTTTTCGGCCGGCTGGGCGCCGTGCGTTGGTCCGGTGTTGGGCGCAGTGCTCACCCTGGCCCTCGACAGCGGCTCGCTCGGCCGCGGAGTGCTCCTGCTGGTCGCGTACTCGGCCGGCATGGCGGTACCGTTCCTGCTTGCGGCGTTGGGCATCGGGCGCGTGTCGGAATGGCTGCGCCGCTATTCACGCTACTTGCGCTACGTATCGCTGGCCACCGGCGCGCTGCTCGTGGTCATCGGCGTGATGCTGCTCTTCGGCGTGTTCCAGCGCCTGGCAGCCTTCGGCTTCTTCATTAACACCGGCCTATGATTGGGACACAACCGAGCAGGCTGAGTACCGCGGCGCTCGTCCTGCTGGGCCTCGTGCTGGGCTCGGCCAGCGCGGCTATCCTCTGGCTGCGCCCGGTGCAGAGTGCGGCGGTATCTGCATTGGAAGGGACCAGCACGCCGATCATCACCCCGGCGCCCGCGCCGGTGGTCGGCGCCACAGCGCCCACCTTCGCCCTGGCGAATCTGGGCGGCGAGCGCGTGGACCTGCGCGCGCTGCGCGGATCGCCGCTGGTGCTCAACTTCTGGGCGACCTGGTGTGAGCCGTGCCGCACCGAAATGCCGCTGCTTCAATCCCACTATGAGGCTGGACGCTCCGCCGGCCTGCGTATTCTGGCCATCAACTTCGATGAACCGGAACCGCTGGTGCGCTCATTTGTGGAAGAGCTGGGCCTGACCTTCGATATCCTGCTCGACCCCGGTGCGTACGTGCAGGGCCTGTACCGCGTGCGCGGGTACCCGGCCACGTTCTTCGTCGATGCGCGCGGGGTTATCCGTGGACACAAAGTCGGCGCGATGGAAGACTCGGAACTCGAGGCCTTCCTCGCGGACATTGGTATAGGTGGCCCATGATCGAGGTGACGCTCTTTGTCAAGCCGCAATGCCCACTGTGCGATGATGTGCACGCGTTGCTGGGCGAGCTGGCGGCTGTCTACCCCCACCGCCTGACGGTCCGTGACGTCTCGGCCGAGGCCCGGCTGCGCGCCGAACTTGGCGAGCGGGTGCCGGTCGTGGAGGTCGGTGGGCGGCGTCTCTCCTCGCCGGTCACTCGCGAGAACCTGGCCAGCGCACTGGCGGTGGCGCAGGCCATCGAGCGCAGCTATGCACCATCGCGGGCCTCCAAACCAGGCGGGGCCGATCGCGCCACGCGCTGGCTGACCCGGCACTGGCTAGCCCTCTTCAATTCGGTCGTGGGCGTGTACGTCGGTCTGCCCTTCCTGGCGCCGGTGCTTCTGCGTGCCGGCCTCGAGCAGCCGGCGCGCTGGATTTACCTGGCCTACAGCTTTGTCTGTCATCAATGGCCGTTCCGCTCGTTCTTCCTGTTCGGCTCGCGCGCCACGTATCCACGCGACATCCTCCAGGCCACGACCGGGGTGGATCCGAACGACTTGCTAAACGCGCGCAACTTCGTCGGCAACGCGGCATCCGGCTTCAAGGTGGCCTTATGCGAGCGGGATGTGGCGATGTATGCCGGGATTCTCCTGGCCGGCTTGGTCTATGCTCTCTTGCGCCCAAGGCTGAAGGCACTGCACTGGATGCTGTGGCTGGCGTTGGGGGTGCTAC
>MGOA01000139.1:0-2746 GCA_001796965.1 Chloroflexi bacterium RBG_16_64_43 | reverse complement strand
GCAGCCAGTTGGTCAGCCAGCTGCCTTTCGGTCTGCTGCCCTTCCGCGAAAGCACGGCGCTCTTGCGCACGATCACCGGGGCGTTGTTCGGTGTAATGAGCGTATGGTTCGCCTACCCCAACGTCCAGGATAGCATGCAGGAGAACCTGGGCGCAGTGGAACGCAGCGGCGCGGGTTCGAGAGCCTCTCCGGCATGACCTTTCACGCGAACCTGGGATTGCGCCTCTACCGCTTCGACGTCTTCAGTCCATATACCGGACTTGCGCATGCGGTGTTCTGCCGCCAGGGCGGGGTGAGCCCTTCGCCTTGGGAGTCACTCAACGTGGGCGGCGGAGTGGGCGATGAGGCCGCACGGGTCGTGGAGAACCGCCAACGTGCCCTCCGCGCGGCCGGGCGCCCGCTCGAGTCGATCGCCGATGTATGGCAGGTTCACTCCGCCGAGGTGCTGGTGATGGGCGCTCCGCGCACGGCGGGCGAGCGCCCGCCACAGGCCGATGGGATGGTGACCGACAACCCCCAGCTCACCCTGTTCATGCGCTTCGCCGATTGCGTGCCGGTGCTGCTCTTCGACCCGCGGCGCCGCGCAGTTGGCATCGTCCACGCCGGTTGGAAGGGATCCCTCGCGCGCATCGTGGCGCGTGGCGTGACCCGCATGCAGGAAGCCTTCGGCACGCGCGCCCACGACTTGCTGGCGGCGATCGGCCCGTCGATCGGACCGGATCATTATCCGGTCGGCCCACAAGTGGTGGAGGAGACCCGCCGCGCGTTTCCGGATGAGCATGCGGAGCTGCTGATCCCTCGCGGCGAGGAGACCTGCCTCGATCTGTGGCAGGCGAATGCCCTGGCCCTGCGCCAGGCCGGCGTGCAGACGATCGAGATCGCCGGTCTGTGCACAGCCTGCAACACCAACGACTGGTTCTCCCATCGCGGCGAGCACGGGCAGACGGGCCGCTTCGGCGCGTTGATCGCCTTGCGCGAGGAGTAGGCCGGTGAGCAGCGAGTCCTCGGCCCAGATTCGCGAACGCCATACGCTCGTCATGGAACGCATTGCACGCGCTGCCGCACGCGCCGGGCGGGCTGCGCAGGCGGTGCGCGTCGTCGCCGTGACCAAAGCCCAGCCGCATGCGGTCGTGGCGGCGGCGATCGAAGCCGGCCTGACCCGCCTTGGCGAGAACTACGTTGAGGAAGCGCTCGAGAAGATGGCCGCCTTCGGTCCGAACCTGGAATGGCACATGATCGGCCACGTGCAGCGGCGCAAGGCGCGCGACGCGGCCTCCAGCTTTGCGATGGTGCACTCGCTCGACAGCCTGGCGCTGGCCCAGCGCCTCGACCATATGGCAGGCGAGGGCGGCCGGCGGCTGGCGGTGCTGCTCGAATGCAACGTCTCGGGCGAGGCCTCCAAATTCGGTTTTGCCGCGCATTCGCCCGGCGAGCGCTCGGGCCTGGTCCCCGAAGTGGGTGAAATACTGAGCCTGCCCAACCTCACCGTGCAAGGATTGATGACTGTGGCGCCGATCGGCCCGTCGCCGGAGGCCGTACGCCCGGTCTTTGCCGGGTTGCGCGGATTGCGCGACTGGTTGTGCGCCGAACTGGGGGAGCCCGTCTGGCCCGAACTCTCGATGGGTATGAGCGATGATTACGAGGTGGCCGTGGAGGAGGGGGCGACATTGGTGCGAATCGGGCGGGCGCTGCTCGGGCCGCGCCCCTGAGAATTGCCTCGTCCGTGCACTATAATCGGCATCACTTCTTTCGGGAGACGGTGGGGGTCGGGGGCACGCTCCTCGGCTCGGGGACCTGACATGGTTCAGCTCATTCGAGCGCTTGCCAACCTGGTGACGCTGATCGTGATCGTGGATGTCTTGGCGAGTTGGGTGCTTCCCAACCCGTATCATCCCTTTCGCCTGGCTGTCCACCGCCTGGTTGAACCGATGCTGGCGCCCATCCGGCGACTATTGCCGCCGGTTGGGATGATTGACTTCAGCCCGATGGTTCTGATCCTGTTGATTCAGGTGATCGAGGTCGTTTTGGTCAACCTGTTGCCGCGCTGAAGCCGCACGGGCGGTTGGCGGCGGCGCGCTGCGTGAGAGGGCGCGCCGTTCTTGTTACGAGGGTGTAGCCGGGCGCAGGGCAAGCGCCGGCCGACCTGGAGGACACACGCCGGCGGGGCGGCGTGGCGCGCGCGGCCGAGGCGCGCGCTGGTCGGACCCCAGGCGCACATGCGTGTGACGCGTGGCGTCCTCCCGGAAGGGAGCGGGAGTCCAAGCAGGTATAATCGGCGAATCCGAGGTGCGAATGACACGCGACGACCTGCGGCGGCGCTTTGAGAGCCTAAGCCCGCGCGGTGCCGGGGCAGCCATTGCCGTGCGCGTGCTGCCGCGCGCGAAGAAGACCGAAGTAGCGGGCTTCATGCCCGACGGGCGGCTCAAGGTGCGATTGACCGCGCCGCCTGTGGAGGGCGCGGCCAACCGCGCTCTGGTGGAACTCCTGGCACAACTTCTCGAGGTGCGGGTAGCGGCGATCGAGGTCGTGGCCGGTGCCACCGGACGCGACAAGCTCGTCTCGGTGCTCGGCCTCGCGCCGGAGTTGGTGGACGCCCGCCTGCGCGCGGCCGGTCCCTCGCGGCCAGCCGCGCGAGGCAAGCGCCGCTCGCCATCGCGCTGAACGGCCAAATTGACAGCCTGCCCCCCGGGCTGTATAATCATAGGTCGATGTCGTTGCAGCCGAAGCCCCGTCCGGCAATTGTGGA
>MGOA01000138.1:3539-9846 GCA_001796965.1 Chloroflexi bacterium RBG_16_64_43 | reverse complement strand
CGCGTTTGGCGCTTGGTCGGGGCGAGGCGGCCAAAGTGCGTGTGGTTGTCGAGCCAGCCAAGACCGGGCACGAATGAAGGTGTCGGCGCTCAGGTTTGCCGCTCGCGGTTCGTGCCATTCGCCGGCAAATGGAATCGCCGCCGCCGAAGTGCACATCCTCGAAGATCGAGGATTTACGCCGCGGGGCGGCACGCCCGCCGGTGATGCCGACGGCCCTGGGCCAACCCGGACGGTTCGCATCGCCATCGCCGGCCAACCGAATGTCGGGAAATCCACCGTCTTCAACAGCCTGACCGGACTCGACCAACACGTCGGGAACTGGCCGGGCAAGACCGTTGAGAAGAAACGCGGGCTCGTCCGTTATGGCCAGGTGACCCTGGAGCTGGTGGACCTTCCCGGAACGTACAGCTTGAGCGCTCACTCGGCCGAAGAAGAAATCGTTCGCGACTACCTGCTCTTCGATCCGCCGCAGGCTGTCATCGTTGTGGTCGGGGCGGCTACGCTTGAACGCAACCTCTACCTGGTGGCTGAGTTGATGGCCCTCAACGTCCCGCTGGTCGTGGCCGTCAACATGATGGACGTGGCGGCCAGCGAAGGTGTGGAGCTGGATTTGCCGTCGCTGCAGGCTGCTCTTGGTTTGCCGGTGACGGCGCTCACCGCGTCGCGCAACGAGGGGCTCGATGGACTTCTTGCCTGTGCGCTCGCCACGGCTCGAGGACCGCAGGCAGCATTCGCTTCGCGGCCCGCTCCGCGGCCGGAACATCGACCGATCATCCGCGACCTGACGCGACTTCTGGAGGGGAGTATCCCCTCCGCGTACCCGCTCGAATGGCTGGCTACGAAGCTCCTGGAGGGGGACCCCCAGCTCACCCAGATGGCGCGTGCAAGTCTCCCGCCGGCCGCGCTGGCTGGACTTGACGGCCTGCTTCACGCGCACGAAGATGCCTTCCTGGACATCGTCGGGGGGCGCTACGATTGGATCCGTGAAGTCACGCATTCGGCCGTTCGGCGTCCGCGAACCGATGTCATCAGCCTCACCGACCGCATCGACCGCGTGGCCACGCACCCCGCGTGGGGCCTGCTCACGTTGTTGACGATTCTAGGAGTCACCTTCTGGCTCATCTATGGATTGGCTACGCCGATGGTCAACCTGCTGGGTAGCGCCACCCAGTCGCTCGCCGCTGTGGCGCGAACGGCACTGGCTGCTTGGCCGGCGTGGCTCTCGGGCCTGGCAATCGACGGGCTGCTGAGCGGCGTGGGTATGGTGTTGGCCTTCCTGCCGGTGATGGTGATCTTCTTCGCCGTGCTGGGCGCGCTGGAAGACGTGGGGTACTTCGCTCGCGCGGCGTATATCATGGACCGCTTCATGCACGCGATCGGGCTGCATGGCAAGAGTTTCTTGCCTCTCTTCCTTGGGTTCGGCTGCAATGTGCCGGCGGCGCTCGGCACGCGCATTCTGGAGGACCGGCGCTCGAGGCTAATGACTCTTCTTCTCACACCACTCGTGCCGTGCACGGCCCGCCTGGGTGTGATCGCCTTTCTGGCGCCGGCCTTCTTCGGGTCGCGGGCAGCGCTCGTCTCGTTCCTGCTAGTCGTGTCCAACATCCTGATCATCGCACTGCTGGGGCTCGTGCTGGGCCGCCTCATGCCGCGCCAGGCGCCGCCCGCATTCATTATGGAACTGCCGCTTTACCACTTGCCGGTCCCTCGCACCCTGGCGCGCTTCGTTTGGCGCAACACGCGATCCTTCATCGAGAAGGCAGGATCGATCATCTTGCTGGCCTCGGCAGGTGTGTGGGCCCTTTCGCACCTGCCGACGGGAGACCCGGCCTCGAGCATCTTGGCCTGGGTGGGGCGAGGACTCGAGCCCCTCGGGGCGCTCATGGGGCTGGGCGATTGGCGCATGCTGACGGCGCTCCTGACGAGTTTCGTCGCGAAGGAGAACACCATCGCCACCCTGGGCGTGCTCTTCGCCGGCCAAGCTCAACTCACCCCCTTGCCGGCGCTGGTGGCGGCCCAACTGGCGCCTGCCGCGGGGCTGGCATTCCTCGTCGTGCAACTGCTGTTCATCCCATGCGCGGCGACACTCAGCACCTTGCGTCAGGAGGCCGGCTGGCGCTGGGCCTCAGTGAGCGTGCTGCTACAACTCGCGGTTTCGATCGGTATGGGCATCGCCGTCTTCCAAGTTGCGAGCCGGGTGGGATATGGCTGAGAGACTGGCGCACCCCGGCACACTGGTCCCATCGCGCGAGGTGGGCCAGGTGGCACGCGCTCTGCTGGCTATCATCGCCTGCGGCGGTTCGCACACGATGTCTTCCTTGGCCGCCCGCGTGCAAGCAAGCCCGGCCGTCGTGGATCTCGCCCTCCAGGTTCTGATCGACGGCGGTCGCATCGAGGAGGTGGTGTCGCCGGAGATGTGCGGCCACCCGGCGGACGGAACAATCGATGCATGCCGGGCATGTGGGTTGGCCGCCTCGTGCGCTGGCGAGGTTGCGACAGCGGTCCCCGGGCAGCGCTGCCTGCGCTTGGTGCCACGTGCGTCCTGATCTCGCACTTTCCTGCTGAGGGTCGAGCCCCTGTCGAGTCCGGTTTCATCATGACCGACCCCGAAATCATCATCATTGGATCCGGTCCCGCGGGGTGCTCGACGGCCCTGCATCTGGTGGCGCAGTCGCCCGCTTGGTGCGATCGCGTCTTGGTGCTGGAGGCCAAACATCATCCCCGAGCCAAGTTGTGCGGCGGGGGCGTCACGGTTTTCGGATTGCAGGTGTTGCGCGGGCTTGGGCTCACGCTCGAGGTCCCGCATGTCAGAATCAATGAGGCGCTGTTCCGGATGCAGCGCCGCACGCTCAAGGTCCGCGGACAACCGGTTCTAGCGGTTGTCGACCGATCGGACCTCGACGCATGGCTAGTAGACGAGGTGCGGACCCACGGCGTGCGTGTCGCAGAGGATTCGCCGGTACTGGCGGTAGAGCCCTCCTCGAGCGAAGTCACCGTGCGCACCTCTGCCCGCGATTACCATCCCAAAGCGGTGGTTCTGGCCAGCGGCTCGCGGGGGCTTGACTTCGTGGCGTGGGGGGCGGGGGAGGCCGCCATTGGACCACAGCGAGTTGCGCGGGCTGTCGAGTCCTTTGCCTCACCAGGACCCGACGCAGTATTCACCGACCCCCCGTCGGTCGAGTTCGATTTCTCCCCGCTGGTGCGCGGACGTCACGGCTACTCGTGGAGGTTCCCCACGCCGGGCGGTGTGCAGCCACGTCACAACCTGGGCTTCTTCGATACAAGACAGTACGCGACCCGCCGCGCGCCCGATCTCAAAGCCGGGCTCGAAACGTATGCCGCGCGTGCAGGCATGCGGAATCTTGAACCTATCCGGGGTTGTCCCGTGCGACTGTACTCTCCCCTGGCAAGGCTATCTGCACCTCGCCTGCTTCTCGTCGGCGACGCAGCCGGTGTGGATCCATTGTTTGGGGAGGGGATCGGAGCCAGTCTGGCGTATGGGCAGGTGGCCGCGCAGGAAATCGAACGAGCGCGAAACGTGGGTGACTATCGATTCGCGGGTTTTACCGCGCGAGTGCGGGCCGGCGACCTTGGGGACTACTTAGGTTTGCGCTGGGTATTCGCGCGGTTGATCTACGGCCTGGCGCCGTTGCCCGGATTCACGTTATTGGCGTGGGCCATTGCGCGGCTTATTGCGCCCGGCTACCGTCCTCGCTTGGCGTAAACCTCAGGGCAGGAAATCGAGCGGGTTGACCTTGCCGTAGTCCACACTCTGCATTTCGAAATGCAGATGTGGGCCAGTGGAATTGCCGGTCGAGCCGATGTAGCCGATGACGTTGCCTTGATACACATTGAATCCGCAGCCCACAGCCAGTCCGCTGAGGTGTGCGTAAACGGTCTGCCAGCCATTGCCGTGGTCGACCACGATCAGGTTGCCGTACCCCCAATTGGACCATCCGGCAAACACCACCACCCCGCTCGCCGCGGCGTAGATGTTATTGCCCGTGCGCCCGTGCAGGTCGATGGCGGGATGGAACGATGAATACTGGTTGCCGGTTACCGCATGGCTGTCCGCCGGCCATACCCACCAGTTCTCGCCTTTGACGTCGCTCAGATATGGACCCTGGCAGGCGCCGTCGCCGCCGTACTGCCATTTGTCTTTGTCGGTCCGGCGCAAGATGGGCACCCGCCACTGGACAAAATCGCGCCGCCCTTCAGGGATGACTATCCATGAGCCCGGCGCCAGGCCCGGCGCGGCGGGGTCGACATCCGGTTCGAGAGCGTTGCCCGGCCAATTGACGATGACGTCCGGCGTCACGCTGAAAAACTTGGCGACGCCGTTCAGCCCGTCGCCTTCCTGCCACTGGTAATAGGTTCCATCTACCGGAAGAATGTTGAGCACCTGGTCTGGGCGCAGCGTGTGCGGGTCATCTTTGAGGATGGAGTAATTGCCCCACAGGATCGTTTCTGGCTTGAGGTTGAAGCGCGCGGCGATCGCAAAGAGCGAGTCGCCTTGCTGCACCGTGTATTGTGTGACCTCGACCCGCGGGCGCGCGGGAACGTCGGTGTGCAGCAAGATCTCTCGATCGATGGTGGCGCCACCGAGGCCCGAGTCAAAGGCGGGTAGCACAGCCGGCCCGGCGGCCAGGGGTGCGCTCAGGGTGGGGGTTGGCGCGCTACTGAGATTAATGCGAGCCGGGAGCCACGACCACAAGCTTGGCCGAGCCACCCAACTCATCAAGATCACCAGCCCCAATACCAGGAAGTGGCTGGCACTCCGCAAGATCGGCTCGCGAAGGCCGGAGCGCACCAAATCCTCCCACAGCCTGAACCAGGCTGGGCGCGATTCGTGAGTGGGTTCATTGACCTCGGGCGACGTCTGGTTCGGATCGGGAGTCATGCCTCACCAATGAAGAACGGGAGGATAACTTCTCGCCTCCCGTTCTGTCAAGCCAGCCCTTACCGCCAACTGCCTTTCTGCGGCTAGGTGCAGTCCGTTTAGTAGTAGAGATGCGGGTTCACCGGAGTCCCGCCGTAACGCATTTCAAAATGGATGTGATATCCAGTGGAATTGCCCGTATTGCCTGCCAGCCCCAGCGACGATCCGCCACCGACTCTCTGGCCGCAGCCAACATTAACCTGGTCCATGTGGGCATAGAAGGTCACCCAGCTATTGCCATGATCGATAATCACCAGGTAACCATACCCACGAGTGCTCCAGCCGGCAAACACCACGACGCCCGCGTCGGCCGCGTACACGCCCGTGCCGGGCGCCGCCGCAATGTCGATCCCTGGGTGGCCGTCCCAGTAGTCATTTCCCGAAATGGTGGTGAACCACCCGGGCCACATCCAGTTGCCTGAGCCCACCGGACCGTCATACCCGCCCGGGCAGGCTCCTGGGCCGAGACTGGGGAAGGAGTAGCGCTTCCCGATCATCACCGGCGCGGCCCAGTCCTTGAAAGGCCGGCTGCCACCGGGAACGATGACCCAATCCCCGGTCAGCACTTTTGGATCGAGCGGGTTGAGATTGTTGCCCGGCCAGCTCAGAATCTCTTCGGGCGTGGTGTCGAATTCTTGCGCGACTTTTTCGACGGTGTCGCCCTCCTGCCATTTGTAGTACAGGCCATTCACGGGCAGGATGTTGAGCACTTGCCCCGGCCGCAGCAACTCCGGGTCATCTTCGAGTGTGTCGAAGTTGCCCCACAGAATGGTCTCGGGCTTGATCTGGAACTTGGTGGCGATGGAGAAGACCGAATCGCCGCGCTCCACGGTGTAAGGGGTGATGCCCTCGGTGGGCCGCTCAGGGCGTACGGTGTGCACGTCAATCGTGCGCCGGATGAGTGTGTCGTTGGCCTGGGCTGAATAGTCCGGCAGCGTGGCCAATCCGTTGCCACCCGAGGGGGAGGCCGCGGTAACCGGCGGCCCGTCGCTGGCGGCAGCGGTGCGCGCCGGACCGTAAGTCCGCCACGCCCACACGCCCCCAGCCGCCAGGGCCAGCAGGAGTATTCCCGATCCGATCCACAAGAATCGCTTTTGCACCATTCACTCTCCCGTGCAGGTGATCAACCGATAGAGGAGGACCATTCTAGTTGTCTTTGGTCAAGGTTTCCAGGAACTCGATATTGTTCTCGGTTTGGCTCAGCCGGGTCAGGATCGCCTCGGTGGCCGTGGTGATATCCATGCCTGCGCCGTTAGGCGGCGCCGTCATCATCTGGCCGAACATGCGCCGCATCAACCAGACGCGCGGAGTGATATCCGGGCCGAGCAGCAGTTCTTCGCGGCGGGTGGAGGAGCGCTCGATATCGAA
>MGOA01000138.1:0-3532 GCA_001796965.1 Chloroflexi bacterium RBG_16_64_43 | reverse complement strand
AAGATTCGCCGCTCCTGCAACTTGCGCGAGAGGTGCACTCCATATTGCCGGTGCCCTTGAACTCCTCGTAGACCATGTCGTCCAGGCGCGAGCCGGTATCCACCAGGCAGGTGGCGATGATGGTCAGTGAGCCGCCTTCCTCGATGTTGCGCGCCGCGCCGAAAAACCGCTTGGGCGGATAGAGTGCGGCTGGGTCGAGGCCTCCGGAAAGCGTGCGCCCGGAGGGTACGACGACCAGGTTGTACGCGCGCGCCAGGCGGGTGATCGAATCGAGAAGGATGACCACGTCGCGGCCGATTTCCACGAGCCGCTTGGCTCGCTCGAGAGCGATCTCGGCCACGCGCACATGTGAGGTGACCGGTTCATCGAAGGTGGACGAGATGACCTCGGCCTCTACCGAGCGGTCCATATCGGTGACTTCTTCGGGCCGCTCGCCGATGAGCGCCACCATCAAGTGCACGTCCGGGTACTTGCGCGAGATGCCGTTGGCGATGTGCTTGAGCACGGTCGTCTTGCCGGCCTTGGGCGGCGAAACAATCAACCCGCGTTGGCCTCGTCCGATCGGCGAGACCAAGTTGAGCAGGCGAGTGGCCAGTTCGTGGCGGTCGGTTTCTAGGTCAAAGCGCTTCTCAGGGAAGATCGGCACGAGCGATTCGAACGTTGGGCGCTGTTTGGCCGCTTCCGGGTCGAGCCCGTTGATGGCTTCCACCCGCAGCAGGCCGAAGTACTTCTCCGATTCCTTGGGCGCCCGCACCTGTCCGATGACCATGTCGCCGGTGCGCAAGCTGAAGCGGCGAATCTGCGATTGCGAGACGTAGATATCGTTCGGGCCAGGCAGGTAGTGTTCGGCGCGCAAGAAGCCGATCCCCTCTTCGACGATCTCCAGAATGCCTCCGCGCAGTTCGAGCCCCTGACGCTCGGCATTGGCTTGCAGCAAGCGCAGCACCAAGTCGTCCTTCTTCATGCGAGTGAAGGCAGGGATCTCCAGTTCTTTGCCGGTGCGGCGCAATTCGGCAAGCGTCATCTTTTCAAGTTCGGCTATATGCATTGTGGGCTCTCGCTTATCTCTCGAGGCGGGCGGAATGACATCGGATGGCCGCATCGCCGGCGGCGCGTTGGGTGGAATTGAGACCGGTGGACCGTCTTAGCCTATGGGTTCGCAGACGCTCTCGGGGCAAGTGAACGCTTGCAGAGTAAGGCGATCTCCCGAAACAGCCGGAGGGTACGCCGTGTGCGAATGCTTGACTGGCGCGCTTTCCAACGAACGGGGTGCCACCAGGTCGCTCGCGTACAGGTGACCCACGTAGGACTTGAACCTACAACCAACTGATTAAGAGTCAGCTGCTCTGCCAATTGAGCTAGTGGGCCAAGATGGGGTCAGTAAAGCGGGAGCCACCGGGCGTACGATCGCGGGCAGTTCCCTGGGGGCGCCGATTGACAACGATCTGGGGCTCGCCGCCATGCCGCGGCGAGGGGCACCTCTCCCCGTGCTGGCAGGATTATACCTGGAATCATGAGGCTGTCAATAGGAGCGTGTCAAGCTCTGATGACTCGACACCTTCGCGCGACTCTGGACGGGCGAGCTGCGCGCAGCCCCGCGCATTTCACTCACTTGGGTGCCCCGGTCGGCTTCTTGGGAGTATGCGTAGGTGGCGAGCCGTGGCCCTTGTCCTTGGGCGACGTGCGACTCTCCTCGACGGGTGTCGTGTGCTTTGGTTTGTCCGGATGGGGAGAGATGTTCCCATCCAAGTGCGGAAACTCGAAGTCGTGCTGCGGCCCGAGGTGCTTGCCCGCTGCGGAGGCGCGCAGGCCAGAGTCGGTCAGCATCTCAGCCGCAGCTTTCAATTGCGTCGAGGGCGCCCCGCGTGCGAGCGCCACGGCGCTCTCGACTCGAGGCAACAATGCCGCTAGACGTTCGGCAAGCGCGTCCAGCGCACGAGCTTCCTGGACGCCCTCGATAAGCCTCACGCTCCGATCGAGCGCGCCGGAGGCCGACTCAAGTGCGAGACCCGCCTGCGCCCAACGGCCGTGAGCGGCGAGCTGCTCTCCCTCGCTGAGCCGCCGCTCCGTAATCTCCAGGCTGAGGTCGGCGCGCGCGGAGGGGTTCGGCGCGAGATCCAGGGCGACTTGCTCGATCGCGGTTTTGGCCGGGAATAGCACATCCCCGGGAAGCGCGGCGGCCGTGGCGTATGTGGCGCCTGCGGTACCCGCCAGGCATACCACGACCACCGCGGCGAGCGAGGCAACCCATAACTTGAGCGGCCGAAGGCGAGGCGCGGTGCGCGCGGGCAAGGCCGGGCGGTTTGCCTCAATGGTGCGCACCAGTCGTTGTCGCGCCCGGGCTGTGAAGGCCGCTCCGGGCTGCGTGTTGGCAACGAGCTCAATCCGTCGTGCGAGCGCCTCGAGTTCGGCCACCTCGCGCTGATGCGCCACAGGCAGGTCCGCTCCAGTCGCCCCCGTCTGCTGGTCGAGCCTGTGCGCCAAGTGGTCGGCCGCTTGCCTGTCAGTTCTCATGTTCTTCGGCGTCCTGCATCCATGCGCGCAGCTTCCGCAGCGCTCGGAATTGAATCACTCTTATCGAACCCGGGCTGCGGTGGAGTTCGGTCGCGACTTCAGCGTGGCTCATCCCCATCACAAAGCGCATCGTCAGCACATCCCGGTCGATTGCATCCAGCCGCTCGAGTGTCTCGGCCAGCAAGTGGCGTTCTTCCTTCTCCTCGGCTTTGGCCTGCACATCGGCATCGCGCGCCGGCATACTTGAGTCCAGCGCCACGTTTTGCCGCGCGGTGCGGTAATGGTCGATCACCGCGTTGCGCGCGATGCGGTAGAGCCAGCCGAGGATAGGGGTTGCCCCGGGTCGATACCGCTCGCGTGCCACCCAGGCGCGCAGGAAGGTCGTCTCCGCCAAATCCTGCGCCATGCTCTCGTCGCCCACGCGGAAGCGGATATACCGATAGACGGCTGGCAGGCAGGCGAGATACAGATCCCCGAAGGCCTGGACGTCACCGGCCATCGCGCGCCGCTGCACGTCTTCATCAGGAGCAAGAGGTGGGCCTTTTGATCCCTGCATGTTTCAACGAAGTGCCCGTCATAAAGTTACAAATGAGCACACCCCCCGGAGTACCCTCCTGCGGTGGGATGGCGCTGCGCCTAGCATAGGTGCGGCCACGCCCCCCGTCAAGTAGGCGACGGCTGTAACGCCGGCTGGCATTCTGCGTTATTCGGTGTGGCACGGGCACCCGGTCCTGGGCCAGGATGAGTCATGATTCCACATCGACCACTTTTCCCGACAATCGTTACGACGCTCGCTCTCCTTGTGGTCGCGAGTTGCCAGGTGTACGGCCTGACGCTGGACGGAGAATTTGCCTCTGACGACGGATCGGCGGGGGCAAGTGCAGCGCCGGCTCTCGCCGTGGGTTCCGGCGCCTTGTCCGTTCGCATTCTTGCTCCCACCGATGGGGATATCTTCGAAACCCCGGACATTCTGTTGGTTGGGGAGGCCGCTGCGGGGACGGTTATCAGCGTGAACGAT
>MGOA01000137.1 GCA_001796965.1 Chloroflexi bacterium RBG_16_64_43 | reverse complement strand
GGCTCATCCAACAGAAGCACCTGCGGGTCGTGAGCCAGGGCGCGCGCCAGCGCCACGCGCTGGGCCATGCCGCCCGAGAGATCGCGCGGAAAGCTGCGCTCGAAACCCACCAGCCCCACCAACTCGAGAAGCACCTGCGCCCGCCGCTGCGCCTCCGCCTCGGGAACGCCATCCAATTCGAGCGGCAGCGTGACATTGGCCATGGTACTGCGCCAGGGGAGCAGATTCAGGCGCTGGAAGACAAAGCCGATATCCCGCCGTGGCGCGGTCAACGTCTCGCCCTCGAAGACCACTCGCCCGCTCGTGGGCCGCAATAGGCCGCCCAAGAGGCGCAACAGCGTGCTCTTGCCGCAACCGGACGGCCCCACGACGCTGACGAACTCCTGCGGGCGGACGTCGAAGGATACCTCTTCGAGCGCACGCAGCGGCCGCTCGCGATCGGGGAAGTCGGCTGTGACATGCTCGACGATGAGCAGCGGGCTGGCCCGCGGCCGGGCCGAGGCACGCCGCACCCGTTCAGGGGATGAAGGCATTGCTGAACGCCTCGCTGACATCCAGCGGCTGTGTCAATTGGCCCATGCTGCGCAAGGTGGCATCGGTGTTGCGCCAGGCGTCTGGGTCGCTCCAACCCAGGCGCGGCGCCTGCCAAAGAGCGATCGACCGGCGCAGGATTTCCATTTGAATCTCGCGTGCGGCCGGGTCGAGGCCGCTGAGCCCCTCCACGAACTCCGCGCTCACACTGAAAGCCTGCTCAGGGTCGGCGGCCGCCTCGCGCATGCCGGCCAGCGTAGCGCCCACCATTGCACGCACTAGTTCCGGCCGCTCGCGCAGCGTGGTCTCATTCGTGATGAGCCCATTGGCCGCCAGGTGAGCGTAGTCGGCGACGTCGAGCACGTCGACAGGCACGCCGCTGGCATGCAGCTTGATCGGCTCGTTGGAGGTGTAGCCCACGACGGCCTCGGTCTGATCGGCGGTCAGCGCGGCGATCTGGTTGAAACCGATCACCTCCAAGTGCACCTGATTCTCATCCAGGCCGGCCGAATCGAGCAGCGCGGTCAGGCCCACATACGACGCGCCGCACAAACACGGGATGCCAATCGAGCGCCCGGCCAGATCCGCCGGCGTGCGGATGCCCGCAGTCGCCTTGGCGATCACCGCCACCGGATATTGCTGATACCAGGCCATGACGTAGACCACGGGCAGCCCCTGCGCGCGCGCCAGCAGAACCTGCTCGCCGGAGGCGACGGCAAAGGGCAACGTGCCCGCACCGACCAGGGCCACGCCGTCATTCTCGAACTTGTAGTCGAACTCGACCTCCAGCCCGGCCTGCGCGTAGTGGCCGCGAGCCACCGCCATGTAGAGGGGGGCAAACTGGATATCCGGGATGTAGCCCACCGGCAAACGAACATGGGTCAGGCTGGGTGCAGCGGAGGGCGGCGCGATTGCGGAGGGCGCCGCCGCCGGCGAAGCACATGCGCTGAGCAAGAACGTCAGCACGAGGGCATACAGGGAGAGACGTGAGACCATGCCAACCATCCTTGGGGTAAGGCTGCCTTGGTGCCCGGCCATCAAGCGCGCCAGGCCAGCGAAGATCGTTCGGCCGAGGCCACCGCGCCGTACAGCGCGAGGGCCATGATGATGAGCGCGAAGATGCCGACGAAGACGAGCGCCGTATCGTATTGCTGGCGACCCAGGTTGATGAGGAAGCCCAGACCGCGATCGGAACCGACGAATTCACCGACCACTGCGCCGATGACCGAAAGCGTCGCCCCGACCTTTAGCCCGCCGAGCAAGACCGGCAGCGCAGCCGGCACCTCCAGGTAACGGAATGTTTGCCAGCGCGAGGCCTTGAGCGAACGCATCAGCTCGCGCAGGTTGGCCTCCACCGAACGCAAACCGACCACTGTGTTGACCAACACCGGGAAAAAGACGATCAGCGCTGCGATGAGGACTTTTGAGAGCACGCCCGGACCGAGCCAGATGATGAGCAACGGGGCAATGGCCACCGAAGGGATGGCCTGCGAGGCGACGATGTACGGCACCAGGAAGCGCTCGGCCGTCTCTGACTTAGCCAAGGGGTAGCCGAAAAGGAAGGCGAAGAAGGCGCCCAGGCCGAGGCCGAGCAGCACCTCGTACAGGGTGACCCACGTGTGACGCAGGAGCGAACCGTCGGCCAAGGCCCGCAACGCACGCAACCAGACCAATTGGGGTGACGGCAAGATGAAGGCCGGCAACCGGCTGAGGCGGGCTACCGTCTCCCAGCCCAGCCACGCAACGCCCAACACAAGTAGCGGCATCAGCAGGCGCAACGCGGTTGGGCCGGCCTCGCGTGGGGCGGGCGTCGACAGGATTACACTCGGGCGAGCGATCTTGTTCATAAAGAGGAACTCCCGAAGGCTTACCTTCGGGAGGATGAGGACAGTGTGCGCCGCGGCGAGCAGCCTGGACTGCCGCGCGTGCGCTCAGGCAACCACCGGGCGGAGGGCCAACAAAAACCCCGAAACCAATAAGGCTCCGGGGAAAGCAGGCGCGGCCCGCCGCGACGGCGGAGGCACTGGCTTCCTGTCTTCCTTCCCGACTATACGGTCGGCCCCGGCTTTACACCGGATCCTGCCCGTGGGCCAAGTATTGCGACCCGTGGGCTCGCGGGCTTGTTGAGCCTGCGCAATGCACGCTCAACCCACCGCCGATCGGGAATTGGGTCTTTCGAGCGCGACCCTCACCCTGCCCCGAAGGATGCCATATTCTGTTAACTTCATTATATATCATACCTGGGCAGCGGTTCAAGCACGCCCGGGCCGGCACGCGCGCCATGCGTGGCCGCAAAGGCCGCGTGAAACGGATGGCGCCGAGGGAGGTCCGGCCGAGCCGCACACGCGATGGCGGCCTGGGCGCACGAACGGAGATACAATCCGCGCGATGGGCGGGAACCAGCGGCGAGGGCAGGCAGGCCCAGCCGTGAGCCTGCGCATTGGATCGGAAGGAGGGTGAACATGCCTGAATTGAAAAAGCCCAGGACGCGCCGAGCCAGCCGCGTGGTTAACCCGCGCAGCCTGAAGGTGGCCGGCCTGATCGTCCTAGTCCAGGCGCTGCTCAAGGTGGCAGTAGGCATCTACAACATCGTCGCCAGCGGACGCGCGCTCGGCGGGCTGGATCCGCTCGGCGATTTGCCGATTCCGGCCCTCACGCGCGTCTTCGTCCTCGGCGCCATCAACATTCTGATCGGGATGGTCTTCTTTTGGGTGGGTGTGGCCATACTGCGCCGCCGACCGCGGTCTTGGGTGCTGGGCATGAGCGCGCAGAGCGTGGCGCTGGTGGTCAGTTTGGTGAGCTACTTGCGCGGCCACCCCGACTACGTGACGATGGTGCTGGGAGCAGCGGCGGTTTTCTACCTAAACCTGCGGGAGGTGGGCCAGGCTTTGATGCCGGCGGAGGTGCCGACGCTGGAGATTGGCGAGGTGGAGGCTGCATGAACGCTGCCGAGAAGCTTGCCTTGCTTCACCGATACGAACCCATCTTGCGCTTCACGCGCGGTGAGTCGTTCTATCCGTGCGCGGTCGAACGCTATGTGGCTGAATGCGGGCTCTACGTCCAAGTGCCGCGCCGGCCGGTGGAACGCTTGGTGACGGAGGGCAACCTCACCCTGGCCCATCTGGGCGAGGGCCGCGATCGCGGCCCGCAGGCCATCTACTTCCTCAAATTCATCGATCCCCTGAACCTGGCGGAGATGGCGCGCTACCGCTTGCAGCGTGGCATCGAAGACCTGCGCGAGCGGGCGCGGCGCTTCTCGGCCGGGCGGGCGAGGCTCGCACGGGTGGGCTACAGCTCGCGCATATTGGATGCGATCTACAGCCTGACCCTGCTGCTGCGCGGGCGCGTGCCCGGCGATACCGCCGCGGCTGCGGCGCTGACCTACGCGCGTATGCAACACACCCAGGAGCGCTACACCTACTACGGGCGGGTCATCCGGGAAGCCGGTTGGACCATTCTGCAGTACTGGTTCTTCTATCCCTTCAACAACTGGCGCTCCGGATTCCACGGGGTAAACGATCACGAAGCCGATTGGGAAATGGTCAACGTGTACCTGGCGGCAGACCGCGGCGGCGGGCTCGCGCCACGCTGGGTGGCCTGCGCCTCACACGACTTCTCGGGTGACGACCTGCGCCGGCGCTGGGATGATGCCGAGCTCGAAAAGGTCGACGGCCACCCGCTGATCTACGTCGGGGCCGGCTCGCACGCCTCGTACTTCATGGCGGGAGAGTATCTGACCGAGATCGAGCTGCCTTTCATGGCGCCTTTGGTGAGGGTGCAGGAAGTGTTGCAGCGCTTCATCGCGCCGCCCAGCCCGAGCCACGCCGAGAGAGTCGTGGCGGAACCCTCGACGGTGCTCAACTTGCTGCGCATTCCGTTCGTGGAATACGCGCGCGGCGACGGCGCGGCGCTTGGCCCAGGGCAGGAAAAAGCATGGCAGCCCGTGCTCATCGATCCGCCGCCGGCTTGGGTGGAGCGCTACCGCGGGCTGTGGGGGCTATTCGTGCACGACTTCGTCGCTGGCGAGGATGCACCCTCCGGCCCGATGTACAACCGTGACGGCAGCGTGCGCCGCGCCTGGGCGGATCCTCTCGGCTGGGCGGGGCTCGACAAGGTCCTGCCGCCCGGGCGGGTGACACCGGCCCTGCGCGATGAGATCCGCGCTTCGGCCGAATCGTATCGGCGGATGGCGCGTCAGATTGTGACCAAGCGCCGCGCGCTGCAACGCCTCGGGCTGCGCCTGTCGGCCATCGAGCCGCGGCCCTTTTTGTCGAAAGAGCGAGAGGCGCTGCGCAAGGAGGCGCGCGTGCGATCGCGCGAACTGGCGCTGCTGCAGTCCGGGCTCGCCCGGCAGCGCGACACGGGCGAGGCGCTGCGCGCCCTGGCCCAACGCGTGCGGCAAGGCGAACTGGGTTCGCCGCGCGCCCACCTTGGGCGAACTCGCCGGCCGATGCCCGCCATGCCGCGCTCGGCGAGCCTGCTGGCCGATGCCTGGTCGTCGATATCGATCTCGTTCATGCTGCTGGGTCTGGCGGTGCTGATCCTTGCGCATGCCAGCTTCTGGGCGCTGTGGTTGGTGGCGATCGTGGTCA
>MGOA01000136.1 GCA_001796965.1 Chloroflexi bacterium RBG_16_64_43 | reverse complement strand
ACTGCGTCGCCATCCCCAATCCGATCACTCGCCATCTCGACCTCCACGACGCAGACATAGTGGCCTCGGGCTTTGATATGTTGACCGTGGAAAGCATCCTGGCCGCCGCAGGCGGATCCGGGAGCGCCGCTTAGGCGGAAAAGGGATCGCGTGAGCAGGCGGTGGGGCCGACCCACCGCGGTACCCCAACCTCCCTTATGCGATAATGGATTCGGCACCTGGCCTCAAGATTGTTGGTTGCCCACGCGCCATCGCGGGCCGCCTCGCGCGCGGCGAAGAAAGGATCACTGATGAAGCCCATCACTCTGCTTGTCCCGATCGCCGTCCTGGCAGTTGGAGCGGCTGCACCTTCGGCCTCCCTATTCTCTCAATCCGCCTTGCTGCAGGCCACCCAACCTCCGGCCAGCGCGACGCGAGCTGCACCGGCGCCGACGGCAACGAAAAACCCAACACCGACCTCCACCCATGTCCCTTCCATCCCAGCTCCCACAATCGTCCCGGGTTCGGCCGGTGTGACTACCGTTAGCCACGGCTTCTTTCCCGGAGGGGACTTGCGTTTGGCTGTGGCGTTCCCTGGCCCGGTGCAGGCCCTGCTTGAGAACCTCACCGGCGACCTGGCCGACCCGTGCCGCGCCATCAATCAACACGGCGAGGAAGTGTATTGTGTCAGCCCGGTCCTGCCACGCGGCAAGACGTTGACCCTGCGCGTGTTCCTCAACTGGACCGACCGCGTGGCGCTCCTGGCGGACTTCATCCTGCCAGCGGCCGCCGCCACAGCCGCCCCGCCCCCCGCGATGTGCACCGCCGACGGCCAAGGGTTCTCCTACAACTGCCAACCGGTGCCGATGCCGGGCTGCGAGACAACTCAACTCGACCAGTGGCACGGCCTGATCTGTTTCGACTCGTGCGGACGCTCGCAAGCCTCATGCCTCCCACCCGTTGAGAGTTCCACCCAGCCTTAACAGGCGGCGCCGCGGCAGGTCTGCCGAGGGATGGCAAGACTTGCGGCCGGAGGAGGTGGTTCATGCCCGTCAGAATACGGATAACCGCCGGCAAGGTCATCGCCGAAGCGGAGTTGAATGAAAGCCCAACGGCCAAGGCAATCCTCAACGCGCTGCCGATCGAAGGCAAGGCCAATCGCTGGGGTGACGAGATTTTCTTCGAGATCCCAGTGAAGCTCGAGGAAGCGTCCGATGCGCGCCAGGAGATGGTGGTGGGTGAGCTCGCTTACTGGCCGGCGGGCGCTGCCTTCTGCATCTTCTTCGGCCGCACGCCGGTCAGCCGCAACGAGAAACCGCGCGCCTACAGCAATGTCAACCCGGTCGGCACCCTCGCCGGCGATGCCAAGGTCCTACGCACCGTGCGCGATGGCGAGGCCGTGCGTATCGAGCGCGTCTAGCCAACCCGGATGGGCGGCTGCACCCGGCCGGAACGCGGACCGCGGTGCCCGTCACGCGCGCGGACCTCACCGGCGGATATCCGCGACTCCTAAGGAGGATTACCCATGACGTTGGCGACCGAAGATGTGATCCGGCTCCTTCTGGCCATCCTGATTGGCGGCCTGATCGGCGCAGAGCGTGAGTTTCGTGATAAGGCCGCTGGGTTCCGCACCCTCATCTTCATCTGCGTCGGGGCCACGCTGTTCACCATGTTCTCCATGCGCTTCGGCGCCAGCGGCGACCCGGCGCGAGTGGCTGCCAACATCGTCAGTGGCATCGGTTTTCTCGGAGCGGGAGTCATTCTGCGCGAAGGCGGGCGGATCATGGGGCTCACCACGGCCTCCACCATTTGGCTGGCGGCGGCCCTCGGCATGGGTCTGGGCGCCGGTCACTATCTGATCTCGCTCGTTGGCACGGGCATGATCCTGGTTGTCTTGTGGGTGTTCCCGGGGCTCGAACACTGGATCGACGGATTTCGCACGACGCGCATCTACGAGATCCGTGGCCCCTTCTCGCCGCAGCGCGAGCGGCGCATCGCCGAGCTGCTGCGCGAGTTCCGCTTGCGCGCGGACGAGCACAAGCAGTGCAAGGACGGCGAGTGCCAGATCTCGACCTGGCACGTGGTCGGCCGAACGAAGGGCCACGACGGATTCGTGCAAGAGCTGATGTCAGACCCCAGCGTGACTCAATTGACTTTCTGAACAGGGTGCTGATGGTCGAGACCGATCATGGCCGATGATATTCGCGACGTGCTGCGCGGCGGGGACCGGCGCTCGATCGGGCGCGTGCCCCAGGTGCTGAACCGCCTGACCGCCAGCCCGCGCCTGTTCGACCGGCTGGTGGCCGCACTGGGCGATACGGATCCGGTGGTTCGCATGCGCGCCGCGGATGCACTAGAGAAGGCCAGCCGCAAGGATGCCTCGCCCCTTCAGAAACACAAGCGTGCGCTGCTGCGCCTGGCTCGCTCCACCGCGCAGCAAGAGCTGCGCTGGCACCTCGCCCAAATGCTCCCGCGCCTTCACCTGCGACCGCCCGAACGGCAAGCGGCGGCGCGCACGCTGCAGAGCTACCACACCGACCCGAGCAGCATCGTGCGAACTTTTGCGCTGCAGGCCCTGGCCGACCTGGCGCAAGGAGACGCCGCGCTGAGAGCGCTCGCGCTGCGTTCGCTACGGCAGGCTATCCGCACCGGGACGCCCGCCATGCGCTCGCGCGCCGCGCGCCTGCTGCGCGAGCTGGCACCACCCGGCGCACGGCCCCGCGTCGCAAAGGAGAACCACTCATGAAGCGAATGCTATGCATGCTGTGCGCGATTGTGCTCGCCTCCATCGCCTGCGATCTCGGACAGCTCGCCCCCATCCCGAGCCTGGAGACATCGCCCTTCGCCTCCGGCGAAACGGTCTTCGGATTCTTCCCCTCGCCGCCCGAGGCCTCCGAACAGAGCATTCTCAATCACTACCGCACCCTCGGCCGGCATGCGGATGTCATCCTGCTGCAGCAGCCTGTGGCGTGGCGCGATTTCTACGAGACCGCGGAGGCCGACTCGCCGGCCATCAAGGATATTCATAACCAGTACGTGCTAGCCCGTCAGAATGGAATGGACGTGATCTTCGTGGTGGACCCGCTCAACGGCCTCAATCGTCGCGAGTTCCTGGGCCTGCCCGTTGGATGGGAGGCTAGCTTCGCCAACCCTCAAATCCGCAGCGCCATCACCCATTACGCCCTGCGCATCGTGCGCGAGTTCCATCCCCCGTATCTTGGCCTGGCATCCGAGATCAATACCTACGCCGACGCCTTCCCGGAGGATTTCCCCAACTACCTCAGCCTGTACCAGAGCGTGTACGACGCGATCAAGGTCGAGGCGCCCGCTACTCAGGTCTTTGTCACCTTCCAGTGGGAGGACCTCAACAATCTCATCCCCATTGTGGCCGAAGGGCGCTCGCCGTATCAGACCAACTGGGAGACGGTGGAGGCCTTCGAGCCGCGGTTGGATGCGTGGGTGATCTCCTCCTATCCATTTGTTGTCTTCCAAAGCGCATCCGAGGTGCCGGACGACTACTATGCGCCGCTGCTCGGGCGCACCTCCAAGCCGCTGGCCGTGGCCGAAGGGGGCTACACCTCGCAACCCGTCGGCCCGTTCCCCGGCGCGCCCGAAGACCAGATGGGGTACCTGCGCGCCATCCACGATCAGTTAGGCCCGCGCCTGCGCTTCTGGATTTACCTGCTGCTCAGCGACTTCAACCTTGAATCGTATGCCAAGATGATGCGCGATCAGGGGCAGGGTCAGGATGTCGAAACGCTGGGCATGTTTGCGGCAGTGGGTCTGACCCGGTTTGACGGCACTCCCAAGCCGGCGCTCGAACTGTGGGACACCTATCGCGCCGGTGAGTAGCCCAGTCTGCCGCAGGACGTTGAACCAGGCCGAGGGTAGGCCATTGAGAGGGACCGACATGACGGCAAAGAGACAGGCCGCGGCGCTCTTGTGGGGCGGGCTCGCACTGGGGTTCGCAGCGGGGTGCACCCCACCCATCGCACCGCCACCCACGATCGGGCGCGCGACGGCGATTCCTTCGTCCGCCGTGAAATACGGGCCGGCCGACGACGTGTGGCCCCCGTTCACGGCCGCCGGCTGGAGCGCGCCGGAGATGATGCCCGGCCCGATCAATACCGCAGGCGCCGAAGACAGCCCCTACCCCACCCACGACGGCCAAGCCTTTCTCTTCTTCTTCACGCCCGATCTCAATATCCCCGCCGAGAAGCAGTTGCTCGACGGCGTCACTGGGCTGTGGTCGGCGAGTGCGATCGATGGAACGTGGAGCGAGCCCACGCGTGTGTGGTTGGCCGCACCCGATGAGCCGGCGCTGGATGGGTGCCCATTCGTTCTCGGAGATCTGCTCTACTTCTGTACCATCCGGGTCGGCAACCTGCGCGAAATCGATCTCTTCCGCGCCACCCTTCGCGATGGGGTCTGGATGGATTGGCAGAACGCCGGCCGGGAAATCAATCTCGATCTGGAGGCCGGTGAGATGCACATGAGCGCGAGTGGAAGCGAAATCATCTTCGCCTCGCGCCGCGCCGGCGGCTTCGGGGGGTACGACCTGTGGCGCGCGCAGAAGTCCGCCAACGGTTGGAGTCATGCGGAGAATCTCGGCCCTGGAGTCAATACGGCCGCGGATGAAAACCGACCGGCCCTCAGCCCGGACGAACGCGAGCTATGGTTCGACGCGCCCAGCCTGCTCGGCCGGCCGGGGCCGGCCATCTATCGCTCGCGGCGAACGCCCGAAGGCGCCTGGGGGGCCGCCGAGGAGATCGTCTCACAGTTCGCCGGGGAGCCGGCCTTCTCGGCCGATGGCCAGACGTTGTACTTTGTACATCACTACTTCACTCAAGACCTGAGCCACATGTTCGAAGCGGATATCTATCAGTCTCGCCGCGTGGGCCCCGCGGTGTCACCATAACCACCGACTCTTGCCGTGCTGCCAGGACAACGCACGCCCACATCCCTCTGATACAATAAGGCCAAGACCTTCAGGGCCACATTGAATTCACAGAAGGGGAGACCCCAAGCATGCCTTCAATCCTTGAGACCATCGGCAGCCAGTTGACCCCGCAGACGATCTCGGCGATCGCCGGCCAACTGGGGGTCGACGAGCGGACCGCGCAGCAGTCGGTCGGCATTGCCCTGCCGCTGCTCGTCTCGGCCCTGGCCCGCAACTCACAGACTAGGCTCGGCGCTCAATCGCTCGCCAAGGCCCTCAAGAAGGATCACAACGGCAGCATCCTGGCGGATCTGCCGGCAGCCGTGGCCCAGTATCAAACCGGCGAGGGCAACGGGATCCTGCGCCATGTCCTGGGCGAGAGTCGCCCAACCGTGGAGCAGACATTGCAGCGCGGCACCAACGTCGACGCCAGCCAACTACTGACCATGTTGGCACCGATCGTCATGGGGGTGCTCGGCCAGATGCAGCAGAAGAAGAAGCTCACCCCAACCGCGCTCTCCGAGACGCTGCTCACGGAACAGAAGCACATCGGCAGCACCAACAGCGATTTGATGGGGGCCGTCACACGCATGTTGGACGCCAATAGCGATGGCTCGATGGTCGACGACGTCATCGGCATTCTCGGCCGCCTCACCTCGCAGAAGTAACGCTCGGAGGGTGCCGACGTGCTATCCAGTTCGCAAGGGCTGCGGAGAAACGCAGCCCTTGCCCATTCCTGCTAGGGGGTTTGGGGTTTGGCAACGATGTCCACGATGAACAAGGTCGACCTTTACCGGCAGCGTCTGCGCGGGGCCCGAGACGTGGAAGCATTGTTGCTGAGAGAGTCCGGCTTACCCGGCCCACGGGGAAACCTCGAGTTGGCGCAGGCCAGTGTCGAAGAGCTGACTCCGCGCACGCTGAACGCCTACCTGAAGTACACCCCGCAACGCGCTCCTACCAATACGCCGCACGAGTTCCTGGCTTTCTGCGGGACGCTCGGCCTGGGCATTCCCGCCGCGCGCGGCGAGGAGCGAGCCTGGCGCCGGCTGCGCGTTCAGGCGAGCGACCCGCGCTGGCGCGTCCGCGAGGCGGTGGCGATGGCCTTGCAGCGCGTCGGGCGCAGCGACATGGGGATGCTCTTCACGCGCCTTCAACCGTGGCGCGGCGACAACCCGCTCGTTCAGCGCGCCGTCGCAGCCGGATTGTGCGAGCCGGACTTGCTCCGCCGCAAGCGAGATGTCACGCGCACCTTGGCGGTCCTGGCCGGCCTGACCGCACCCTTCACACGCGCCGCTGGGCGCGCGGACCCTGAGCGGCTCGTGCTGCGCCAGGCGTTGGGTTATTGCTGGAGCGTGGCTATCGTCGCGCACCCCGAGGCGGGCAAGCGCGCATTCGAAAAACTGCTGCCTCCGGCAAGCCCCGATATGCTGTGGATCGTCAAGGAGAATCTGAGCAAGAACCGACTCACGCGAATGGATCCGGCTTGGGTGGCAGCGTGTCGCCGTCGCATCGCCGCAGGCAATTCCCGCCCGGCCGGATCACCCATGCCAAGCCGCCAATAGGCGAGGCCGCACACTCCAAGCCAGCCCATGTCGCCTCAGACGCCAAATCCCTCCGCCCCCCGCCCCGAAGGCTTACCACAGCGGCAGATCGAAGACCCCTTGGCACGCCTGAGACGAGAGTGGCTTGTCTGGGCCGTCGCCTCATCGGTGCTGACGGTCGGCGCGGGCAGTGCGCTGTGGGCTAATCTCGATGCTGCCTTTGCGCTCCGCTGGGCTGGGCTGGCTCTGCCGATCCTGGCGTACGTGCTCTTCTTCACACGGCGACGGC